>JBCCFA010000005.1:0-25496 GCA_039029975.1 Pseudomonadota bacterium | reverse complement strand
GTCTATTCGCATAGTTCAGTCTTTTTTGTTCAGTTCAAAATCTGCAGCGCAACAGCCCAAGATCTCGAGTTGCCTTGCCTCAACCTGGTACAAATCAGCAAAATGGCTGGGGCGCCAGGGATCGAACCTGGGAATGCGGGGATCAAAACCCCGTGCCTTACCGCTTGGCTACGCCCCAATTCAGGTTTTTCAACTTTATTCAGCTCTCGCGCGCCTGCAGCATCGCGGTGATAGCTAGCGACGCCTGTGACGATATTCGTCTTGATTCTGCAATAATGGCGAGCGATTAATCCGATTGAGCACTCGTACCATCCACGCGCTTGGCAGCTCCGTTTGCGCGAGCTCGGCAAGCGCTAAAGCTTTGTCGGAGCTATCGAACGTTGCGAATACGCTTGCGCCCGTGCCACTCATCTTTGCATCACCGTGTTTATCCAACCAACACATCGCCTCATCTACCGGCGGATATAATTCGCGGGTCACTTGTTCGCAATCATTTGTGGTTGGCGTACGCGAGAGGTCGTGGATTTTGATGCTTGGCGTATCACGTGTCAATTGCGAATGGCCGAAAATAGCCCCGGTATTCACATGGCAAGCCGGAAAAATGACCAAAATTGGCGTTTCTGCCGCAGATAAGGGCGTCAGGTGCTCACCAACCCCCGTTGCGAAGGCGGCTTCGCCGCCAATGAATACCGGTACATCTGCCCCAAGCGTAAGCCCCAGTTCGAGCAATTCTTGCTTTGTCAGGCCCAGCTCCCACATGCAGTTCAGCGCCACTAATACGGTGGCAGCGTCGGAACTTCCGCCACCCAAACCTGCTCCCATCGGAATCGATTTTTCGAGTGTGATTTTTGCCGATCGACCGCATCCGGTGCGCTCGCGTAACAGCTCGGCTGCCTGGATAGATAGATCGGACGCGGGCTCAACGTCATTCAAGCGATGTCCGCAAACAATATCTCCCTCATGCCCAACCTCAATGCTTATCCAATCGCACCAGTCGATAAATTGAAAATGAGTCTCCAGCAGATGATAACCATCGTCGCGGCGACCGAGGATATGCAGCATCAGATTTATCTTCGCCGGTGCAGGCCACCGAAATTTATTGGGAAGCATTAAAGTCCAGGTCCCACTTGCTAATAACCACCCGAATTTTGGTGTCACCATAATTCATAAATAACTTACGCGGCATTGCGACACCCTGGATGTACTGATACTCAAGGATACTGACCCGCCAACCGCCGCTTGCGAGATCTTGAATTAAGCCACCCTCGTCCAAACTTAATTGACTGGGTTTTTCTGTAGGACCTGTCAGCCCCCTGATCCAATATTCGATATTAGAAATGGGTAGCTTCCATCCGATCGCGTTTTCAACCAAAGCCTCTGGCGATTGCGCGTGATAGACCTGGTTATCTTTGTCGATCAGCGAAACCTGTTCCGCATCGCGGAGGATTTCGTATGTTCCTTGGCCCAGGGGCGCCACAATGCGAAGCCGATACGCACTACCGTTTTGCTGCCAATGTAACGTGGCCGACCATCCTTCAGCGGAGCGCTGAACCGCGGCGCGGCCACGAAAGGACCAAACATCGATTTGTTTAAGGCGTTTCTGGCGGTCGAGAAAAAGTTGATCTCGCGCGCTAACTTTCGGCTGGACAACAGACGATGAGGGTTTCGGTGGCGGCGCAGTAGCACAAGCTGATATCAATACACCCAGGGCGGATGCGAGTCCAAACTTCAGAAGAAATTTTGCGCGAGCGAGCGGCAAGGTTCTGCTTCAAATGATTGGCTGAATGGATACGGTTTCAGGACTCTGATTCAAGCTTGCGAATGAGCTCAAGTAAACGTTCGTCGTCCGGCGTGTCTTGAATTGCATTTTGAAGAAGCGTTCGCGCTTCATCTTTATTGCCCATTACCCACAGCACTTCGCCAAGGTGGGCGGCAACTTCAGGGTCGTCACGAATCTCTCTAGCCTTATACAAATATTCAATCGATTCCTCGAATCGACCGAGTCGATACATGACCCAACCCATACTATCGAGGATGTAGAAATCGTTAGGCGATAGCGCAAGCGCTTTTTCCAGAAGCGCGAGCGCCTCATCGAAACGCTCTGTGCGATCTGCAAGCGTATAGCCGAGCGCATTAAGCGCTTGGGAGTTTTGTGGTTCCCTTTCAATGATGTGGCGCAAATCTCGTTCGAGAATATCGATACGATCCATCTGCTCCGCCAACATCGCGCGGGTGTAGAGCAGCTCCATATCGTAGCCTTCTTCCAAGGCCTCGTCGTAAATCGCCATGGCCTTGGCATATTCGCCATTCTGGGCCAGAATTTCTGCTTCAGTATTGAGTAATTGCTTTTCCTGAGCAGCGTCTTCCGCACGAATAGATTTTATTTGCGCGCGCGCGCCAGCAATGTCGTTTTCGTTCGCTAAGATTAATGCCACGCGAACCTGTGCCATGAAAAAATTCTGACCGCCGGTCACGTTTCGATAATCGGCAATTGCCGCTTTCGACTCGCCCTTAGATTCGTGTATCTGACCAAGATAGAACTTCGCGTCATCTTTCCGAACGTCTAGCTTCACTAGCTTTTGAAATTGCGTCTGCGCTTCGTCAATCCTTTCCGCTTGAAGATTGAGCAACCCAAGTGCATAGATCACATCACTATTGGTCGGCGAGTCTTTGGTCAGGATTAAGAATTGCTCGCGGGCTACGTCATACTGACCCGCATCCGCCAATAAGCGCGCGTACACCATGCGAATGCCGTTGTCTGGCCGACTCTCAACTTGAGACTTCAACCAACTTATTGCTTCTGGCGTACGATTGTGTTTTTCGAGCAAAGAGACGAAAGCGACGGCTAAGTTAGCGTCGAGTGCTTCCAGTTCGGCGACGCGTTTTAACGCATACTTAGCGGTGTCGATTTCTTCCGCCCGGATAGCAAGCAAAGCGTGGGCAACATTCGCCTCCAAGTGGTCGCCGCGCGTTTCCAATAATTTTTCCATGACGGTTAGCGCAGTTTGCTTATCCTGCTCCCGGCCGAGCAAATTCACGATCATGCGAAGTCGTGTGTCTTGCTCTTCTCCGCGGCTGCTCAGCACCGTTTCGAGTTCTTTGCGTGCGCCCTCTGCGTTGCCGCTGCGGATATACATCGCTGCAAGAATTTGCCGAGCGTCCACCGCGGTGGGCGTCAAGGACGTCCAGATTTTGGCCGCTTCGATTGCTGCATCATTCTGGCGCGCAAACACGGCAATCCGGGCGGCGCGTTCGGCAATATCAACAGAATTTTGGGTTTTCGCCGCCGCCAAATATTTATCTACAGCCAGCTCTAAACGGCCGCGCTGACCTGCGAACTCGGCCACTAATAGCTGATATAAGGTGTCATCATCGGCGTTGAAGCGTTCGGCGTTTTCGACGGTGCCGAGAATATCGCCTGTATTGGTTACTAAGGGCGCCAGTCCTTCGTCGTCGACAACCGGGGTAACCGACGTCTCGACCACGGCAGTTTGTGGCGCGCAGCCGCTGAGCAAAATGAGCGACAACAGCGCCGCAAGCGGGCTAAGGCTCAGATCTGAATAGATTTTTTTTAACCGCATCCAGGACGGTTTTTGCTTGGTCTTGAGCGTCATTAACGTTGGCATAGCAGCTGATAAGTGCTTGTCACTCCAATATAGCGGTAAAATTGCCCGGTTCGCCAGCCGATTTAAGCGAGGAGCTGGTTTAAACTATAACTTAGATTTCTGGCAGATATCAGGCAATCTGAGATAGAAATCGACGCAAATCATCTGATCGTGCCCGCTTTGTTGGTTAGACGAGCCATCGCGAATCCCGGCGAAATCGATTTATCGGAATATTTTTCATATCAATGGCCCTTCAAGTATTCGGCATTTCGCACAAAACGGCGCCCATCGAAATTCGAGAACGCCTAGCAATCGGCGAGGATCAGCTCGATTCAGCCTTGCGCGCGTTAGCAGCCGAACCCGGCATTAACGAAGCTGCCATCCTGTCAACGTGTAATCGTACCGAGCTCTACTGCGACGTGAATGACCAAAGTAAAGGACAAACAGAAGATTGGATAGTTCGTTTCCAGCAACTCGACCCTACTGTGGTTTCGAACCATGCCTACATCCTCAATGATCAACCCGCAGTGAAACACGCCTTGAAAGTAGCCTGTGGCTTGGATTCCATGGTTGTGGGCGAACCGCAGATCCTTGGCCAACTAAAACAAGCCTACCGCACGGCAATTGGCAGCGGCACTGCTGGAAAATCGTTGCATCGGTTATTTCAATATTCGTTTCATGTGGCGAAACAGATCAGGCATCAGACAGCGATTGGTGAAAATCCTGTCTCGGTGGCTTACGCCGCCGCTAAACTTGCTCAGCAAATCCACGGCGATTTATCGACAAAAACGGCTGTGTTGGTGGGCGCTGGCGAAACGATCTCTTTGGTCGCCAACCATTTGCTAAGTCACAACATTCGCTCTTTGATCATCGCCAACCGCACAGGGGCGCGTGCTGACGAGCTTGCCGGTTCGGTGGGTGGCACCACGGTTCCGTTTGAAGAACTTGACGCCGTTTTGGCGCAAGCAGATATCGTCGTGTCATCGACCGGCAGTAGGCGCCCAATCATTTCTAAGAGCTCGATAGAGAACGCGATTGCGGCTCGTGATGGCGCGCCAATTTTTCTCGTCGACTTAGCCGTACCGCGCGATGTAGACCCGCAGGTTGGCGACATTGAAGATGCCTATTTGTATTCGGTCGATGACCTTAACCATGTGGTCAATGAGAACACCAAGGCTAGAGCAAAAGCAGCGCAGGAAGCCGAGAATTTAATCGAACGGGAGACACTCGCGTTTGACCGCTGGTCTGGTGAGATCAGCGCGAAAGATACGATAGTGGAAATTAAGAAATCCGCAGACGCGATTAAACTCGAGGCCACGAGAAAAGCGGCAAAACGTTTGGCCGCTGGAGATCCGCCCTCCGAGGTGCTGGAACTTCTCGCCAACACATTAACAAATCGAATACTGCACCAACCGGTTAGCGTGCTGCGGGACGCGTCCGAAGACGATAACGACGAACTGGTAAGAATCGCGCGCCTGCTATTCGGCGAGCAAAAGAACGAAACATGAAATCATCACTAATTGCAAAACTACAAAGCCTCAGCGAACGTCGGGAAGAACTCGATGGCTTGCTCGCCGCCCCTGAGACTATTGCCGATCAAGATCGGTTTCGGGCGTTGGCCCAAGAGCGCGCGGAAATCGATCCCGTTGTGGAATGCTTTCTCAAATACGAAAAGCAAAATGCTGAACTCGCGGACACCGAAGAAATGCTTGCCGAAGGTGACGCGGAGATGCGTGAACTTGCCGGTGAGGAGTTAGAAAGCCTAAAGGCGTCAATTCAATCGCTCGAGTCAGAACTAGAGATTTTACTGATCCCGAAGGACCCCGCAGACGACGCCAATATTTTTCTCGAAATCAGGGCCGGTACCGGCGGCGACGAAGCCGGGATATTCGTTGGCGATTTACTGCGCATGTACTTGCGTTACGCCGAAAATCGCAGTTGGCGAGTTGAAATTATGAGTGCCAGTGAAAGCGAAATGGGCGGCTATAAAGAAGTCATCGCTAAGGTCGTAGGGCACGGCGCCTATTCGCGTTTAAAATTTGAATCGGGTGCGCATCGCGTACAGCGAGTGCCTGAAACTGAATCGCAGGGCCGCGTACACACCTCCGCCTGCACAGTCGCGATCATGCCGGAAGCAGATGAGGTCACAGATATCGATATTAATCCCGCTGATTTGCGCGTTGACACATTTAGAGCCTCCGGTGCCGGCGGGCAACACGTGAATAAAACGGATTCAGCCATTCGCATTACCCATCTCCCGACGGGTGTTGTGGTGGAATGCCAGGATGAACGCTCACAACATAAAAACCGCGCCCGCGCCATGAGTTTGCTCCAAGCCAAGCTCCTGAGTTCCGAGCAAGACAAAATTGCGGCCGAACAAGCGCAAAATCGCCGCGACTTGGTGGGCAGTGGCGATCGTTCCGAACGCATCCGAACATACAATTACCCACAGGGCAGGGTGACCGACCATCGAATCAATCACACACTCTACAAGCTGGATGAGATCATGCAAGGTAGTCTTGATAACGTCGTTGAACCGTTAATCACAGAACACCAGGCGGATTTAATGGCAGAGATGTCCGAAGACTAATCGTGGTTAATGTCGAAGAAATAATCAAATCACAAAGTTTGGTTTTGCACCCGCACACCAGCGCCAGGCTCGATGTTGAACTGTTGGTGGCACATTGTTTAAGAGTTGACCGCAGCGCCTTATTTCGGGAACCTGAACGCGATCTCTCGCCAAATCAATCACAAGAAATTGAATCATTAGTTAAAGCGCGACAGGCAGGGCAGCCCATTTCTCAGCTTATTGGCCGCGCCGAGTTTTTCAGTCTTGAGTTTGATGTCAATGCACATGTGCTCACGCCGCGTCCTGAAACAGAACTTTTAGTGGAACGCGCTTTGGCCATGATTGGTGATGAAACGAGTACTGTCGTCGACGCGGGTACAGGCAGTGGTGCCATTGCGATTGCGCTTGCTAGGGAGGCACCCACCGCAACCGTATTGGCCTGCGATGTCTCCACCAAAGCACTGGCGGTTGCCCGTGCTAATCAACAACGTCACAACGCGGAGAACGTCAATTTAGTGCAGTGTGACTGGCTGTCTGCGGTGTCGGATGGCGCCGCAGATATTATCCTAAGCAATCCGCCGTATATCGAATCGTCCGATCCGCATCTGCTTGGTGATGGTGTGCGTTTCGAACCTGTATTAGCCTTAGACGGCGGCGTGGATGGATTAAATGCCTACCGCGAATTAATTCCGCAAGCGGTGCACAAACTCCGCAGCGGTGGCGCAATTTTCCTGGAACACGGTTTTGATCAGAGCGACTCGTTACAAAAAATGCTAACAAAACACGGTTTCGAGCCACAAGAAACATTGCTAGACCTATCGGGACATGAGCGAATTTGTGTGGCGAAGAAAAAGTGAATCTGCGACTCGGAGAAAATGATTGGCTACGTAAGCGCACTATCAACTTAAGCGTCAAGGCCAAGCGTGAAAACTTGCAAGCCAAACACCGAATAATTATCAAGTAGACGACAATGGACGAACAAACACTGTTGCGTTATAGCCGCCAGATTCTATTGCCGCAGATAGACATCGAGGGGCAACAGTCGCTTCTGAATAGTCACGCGGTTATTTTCGGCTTGGGCGGACTCGGCTCACCAGTAGCCATGTATTTAGCCGCAGCCGGCGTTGGCAAACTCACGTTAGTAGATTTTGACGTCGTCGAGTTATCAAACCTACAGCGGCAAATCGTCCACAGCACGGCGGATCTCAACCGACCAAAAGTGGAATCCGCAAGGGATCGCTTACACGCGCTAAACCCTAAGATTGAAATTGATACCGTTAATGAACAATTAAATGAGCAAGACATGCGCGCGCTAGTGAATAGTTGCGACGTGGTGGTTGATGGTACCGACAACTTTGACACCCGTTATTTAATCAATCGGGTGGCCTACGTGGAAAAAAAACCCCATGTTTCAGGCGCTGCAATTCGCTTTGAAGGCCAGGTGAGTGTGTTTCGCCATGACCAAGAACATCAGCCTTGCTACCAGTGCATTTATCACGCGGGTGTTGGCGAAGCCGAGACCTGCAGCCAAACCGGCGTGGTCGCGCCCCTGCTCGGAATTATCGGCAGCGTGCAGGCTTTGGAAACAATAAAAGTCATCACGGGTGCAGGAAACGATTTGTCCGGACGGCTCCTATTGCTGGACGCCTTGGCGATGGAGTGGCACACCATGCGCTTCAAAAAAGATCCGAAGTGCCCAGTCTGCAGCATATGAAAGTCATCGACCATGGGCATAGTGGGGTCGAACAGTTCCTGATTTCCCGGGCTATCTTGGACGCTATCACCGCCCATTGCATGGCTGATAAATCGATAGAATCCTGCGGACTAGTTGGCGGACGCGGTGAGCTAGCTTTGTCTTTTTATCCTACGCACAATATCGCGGCCGATCCGAGCCATAATTTTTTGATTGATCCCAAAGATCAGCTAGATGCATTTAAGACGATGCGCAGCAAGAGTGAAGAATTACTAGCAATCGTCCATTCGCATCCCAACTCCCCGGCAACACCGTCACCAACAGATCTGAAAACGGCCGCTTATCCCGGCACCGTCTATTTAATCGTCTCTTTAATGGAAACCGAAGTCAGTTTTGGCAGCTTTGTGTTTGAAACGACTGGTTTTCGGGAAGTGACGATGGACATATTGTGATCGAGCTGTAGTCGTTAGCCGCAGGAAAACGGCGCGTTGCGTAGAACAATGCGAACGACTTCTTAACCAGAATTTCTTTATAAGTGTCTAGACGGCGGGTTGGGCGCTGGCCCACGACGTCTCAACATCGGCTACCGCGTTTGTGATGCGACTGATTCTGAGCGTTGGCGAATGTTGTTTGCGTAGCGCGGCTGCGGTGCATTGGGCGGCGAGCTCTTCGCATTGCCCACAGCAAGAGGCAACGCCTAGCTCTTGCTTAATGCAGCTTAGGGATTTTGCGCCGGCCGCAACGGCGGAATCTATGTCGGATTCTCTAACGTTGTTACAGATACAAACGTACATCGTCTTGCGCTCGCTAATCGATACGAGAACAATAGCGTTAATGAGAACTATTTGCAACAAAGGGCCAAGCGGTTTTGAGAGGTGTTTCGCAAGAATTTGCGAAACAGCGGGAGGGTACTATCTACGAGTCTGTGGAGACCTTCGTCTGAAGGTAGTTTTCATGCCCCAGGCGCTGAATTAGCCCCAATTGGGTTTCCAACCAGTCCACATGCTCTTCTTCACTGCAGAGGATTTTCTTAAAAAGCTCTCGCGACACGTAGTCGTCAACCTGCTCACAGCAGGCAATCGCTTCTTTCAAATCCGGTAGGGCATCCATTTCCAGTGCTAAATCCGCTTTGAAGATTTCTTCAGGATTTTCGCCGATTCTGAGCGCACCCAGCTTTTGAAGATTGGGTAAACCTTCTAGAAACAAGATCCGCTCTATCAATGTATCTGCATGTTTCATCTCGTCGATAGATTCATGATATTCGTACTCATTGAGCTCGCCGTAACCCCAGTCTTTGAACATGCGCGCATGTAAAAAATACTGGTTTATTGCCGTTAGCTCGTTTTTGAGCACGTTGTTGAGGTGTTCAATAACCTCTTTCTTACCTTGCATTACATCCCTCCATTCAGTTGTAGGAGTTAAAACAGAAGCTTGATCATGTGACAGGCTTCATAGTCCGGAAATTTACGTGTTTTCCCAGCAAAAGGTTCAATAGTGTGTGTAAGCTATTGAAATTTATCTGTTAAATGTTGATTAACCGATAATCCCTAGGCTCGCTGTCCCAGCATGATCAGGATCTGATGATATACTCCTAAGTGTCGAAAATAAAAGGATAATTTTATGGATATTGGCACTATGATCGTAATTGCCTTGCTGGTGGCAATCGGCCTTTACGGCGTTACCCTTTATAACGGTCTGGTCACGCTCAAACATAATGTGTCGAAGGCCTGGTCAAACATCGATGTCCTATTAAAGCAACGTCACGACGAACTGCCCAAACTGGTTGAAGTTTGCAAACAGTACATGGGCTATGAGAAAGATACACTTGAACGCGTGATTTCAGCGCGCTCTGCCGTATTCGCCGCTCGCGAAGCCGGTGACGTAGGTAAACTTGGCGCCGCGGAATCATTGCTGCGAGGTGGTTTAGGCAATTTGTTCGCCCTCGCCGAGAACTATCCTGAACTCAAAGCGGACGAGAACTTTCGGCATCTGCAGCAGCGCATTACCGGGCTAGAAAACACGATTGCTGATCGTCGCGAGTATTACAACGAATCTGTGAATCTCAACAATGTTCGTATCGAGCAATTTCCGGATGTGATTGTTGCTCGTTGGTTCGGCTTTCCGGCGCGCGATTTGCTCGAGTTCAGCGAAGAAGAAAAACAAGACGTAGACATGAAAACCTTGTTTACCTGAGGTTTTCGCAGTTTTCCGCTAAATGCTGACGGCATTTCAACAGTGGGCGCTGTCAGTAGGCAGCGCCAAGTTCTCCTTTTTTGTCCTCTTTGGCTTAGTTGCTAGCTGCGTGTTGCTTGGATTCTCGTGGACGTTTTTGGTCCGCAAGCGAGTCATGCAAGATATGCCAACCGCCAAGCTGCGCTCCGCTCACCAAGGCTACATTGAACTTCAAGGGCGTGCCGAACTCATGGACGGTGCGCCAATAATCTCTCCTTTGTCTCGACAGCACTGTGTTTGGTACCGATTTAAAATAGAACATAAAGAATCTGAAGGTTTTAGTAATTCGCGCGATTCTAAATGGCGAACCACCTCCTCTGGTACATCCGATGAAATGTTTTACTTGGTGGACGACACTGGCAAGTGCGCCGTTGACCCCGAAGGCGCTCAAGTCACCACCACCCACAAGCGCGTTTGGTATGGTCGCAACGCATCGGCGCCGGCTTACGTTGAAGAAAGCCCTTTGATGAGAATATCGGGCATGTCGCAACTGGGTAAGGATTATCGATTCACCGAGGAGCGTATTATGCCCGGCGACCCGCTTTACGCGCTTGGCAATTTCACCACCCACGGTGGCGCGGGTGTCAGTTTCGACTTTAACCAAGAAGTTGGCGAACTCCTGCGCGAGTGGAAAAAAGATTCGACGACCATGCTCGCCAGGTTTGATAGCAACCAAGATGGCGAAATTGACATGCAAGAATGGGCTGAGGCACGACGCAGCGCAGAAGCAGAAATCACCGCCGTACGCGAGGAGCAAGCGGTAGCACCGCCAGTAGACGTGCTCGCAAAAAGCGGTAATCGCCGCAATCCGTTTATACTCACCAACCGTACCGAAGACGACATGCTTAAGACATATCACTGGTATTCATTGGCCTGCATTGCGGTTGGCGTCCCGCTCGCTATATTTTTGCTGTGGGCCATCGTACTCAGGCTGAGCGGCTAAACCCGGTAAGACACTTATGAAAGATGAAGCTTTGCAAAAAGCGCGTGATGCGCTGCCAATTTTTTCCGCGATTGATACCAATTGTTTGGTTGGCGAGCTTGAAAACTTAATTAACGATATTAAAAAATCAATCGACGATCATTTCGCTACCGACAAATCCACCACATGGGAAGAGTTGATTCGCCCGCTTGAAGACAAGGCAGATCAACTGTCCAAATTTTTTTCCCCCATTGCGCATTTACACAACGTTGCCGACACGCCCGATCTACGCGAAGCATACAACGAGGCGCTACCGCTGATCTCGAATTACTCAAACGAATATTCCCAGGATCAGCGCGTTTATAAGGCTTTCGAAGCTTTGTCTGATTGTGATTCACGCACTAAGTTTCTAACGCCGGCACAGCGCCAGGCGACAAACAATGCGCTGCGCGATTTCCGCCTAAGTGGCATTGGTCTTGAAGAAAAAACGCAAGCCAGGGTCAGAGAGATTCGCTTAGCACTCACAAAACTTGCGACCCAGTTTGAGGAGCATGTGCTTGATGCGACCCAGCAATGGAAAAAACACGTTGAGAGCGAAGCAGCACTGGATGGTTTACCGGAAAGCGCGTTGGCTTTAGCGAAGCAAAATGCTGCAAACGATGAGCTAGACGGGTTTGTTCTCACCCTAGATTACCCGTGCTACATGCCCGTGATGACTTACGCAAACGACCGCGAGTTACGCCAAGAACTCTACTTTGCATACGTCACGCGCGCCTCGGAGCTTGGGCCGGCGGCTGGACAGTTCGACAATAGCGACACGATTAATGAAATTCTTGCCCTTCGGCAGGAGTTGAGCGAACTGTTGGGTTTCGACAATTACGCCGAGTATTCACTCGCGACAAAAATGGCAAATTCTACGGATGAGGTGATTAAGTTCTTAGGCGACCTTGCGGACAAATCACGAGCTGCTGCAGAACAGGAACTCGCCGAACTTCGCAAATTCGCCCAGCAGGAATTAGGCATTGCGACGCTCGAGGCATGGGATATGGCCTTTGCGGCGGAAAAACTGCGCCAGCAAAAATATGCCATTTCGCAAGAAGACTTACGGCCTTATTTTCCTATTGATCGAGTATTTGCTGGCCTATTCAAGATCGTGAACACCTTGTTCGGGGTGGATATTGTTGAAGTCGAGGGGATAGATACCTGGCACGACGATGTGCGCGTTTTCCAGGTTAGGGATACCGAAGGCCAACTTCGCGGCATGTTTTATACGGATTTGTACGCACGCGATTTAAAACGCCCGGGCGCGTGGATGGATGACTGCGTAGGCAGACGCGAATATGCCGATTTGATTCAGTACCCCGTTGCTTATTTGACCTGTAATTTCTCACCACCCGTTGGTGAAGATCCGAAAAATCGCGTCGCGACGCTAACGCACGATGAAGTACTTACGCTGTTCCACGAATTTGGCCACGGCCTTCACCATATGCTAACGCTGGTGGGGGAATCGGCGGTCGCCGGAATTAACGGGGTACCGTGGGACGGTGTGGAACTCCCGAGCCAGTTTTTGGAGAATTGGTGTTGGGAAAATGAAGCCTTGTCATTAATCAGCGGTCATATTGATACCGGAGAACCAATTACTGAAGCGTTGATCGAACGTCTGAAATCGGCCAAAAACTTCCACGCCGCACTGCAAATGCTCAGGCAAATTGAATTCGCTTTATTCGATTTTCGACTGCATGCGGAATACCACGGAGATATTTCTGTACAGGCGCTACTAGACGATGTTCGGAACCATGTTGCGGTTTTTCCACCGCCAGATTACAACCGTTTTCAAAATAGCTTTTCGCATATCTTCGCCGGTGGTTACGCGGCGGGCTATTACAGCTATAAGTGGGCCGAGCTTTTGTCAGCTGACGCTTTTTCGAAATTTGAGCAAGACGGTATTTTTAATCCCCTAACCGGTGAACATTTCAGGCAATGCATATTGGAACGCGGTGGCGCGGTCGACATGATGGAGAATTTTGTCGACTTTCGCGGACGTGAACCCAACATAGAACCCCTGTTGCGCCATAGCGGGCTGGCGGCTTAATCACGCTCAGCAACGCAGACAGAAGCGCATTTCGCTGATAAGCTGGACGCTTGGCCGCATATTAGAAAGACACTAGCAAAGTATTCGCGAGTTCCATGTATTCACTGGAACGAGACGCTGCAAAGCGTTGATTGTCGCGCAACGAAACAAAATGCCTAAAACGAAATTGCCCATCGTGAAACTCAACACCTTTCAAGTGGCGTTTATCGTCTTCGTGATGTTGGCACCGTTTCTCGTTCACGCTCAAACCGCTTATGTCATCGATCAGCTGCTGGTGGGACTCCACGCTGAGAAAAACTTAGATAGCGCGATTACAAAAGTACTGCCAACCGGCACGGCGCTCGACGTGTTGGAACGTGACGGAGAGCTGGCTAAGGTTCGGGATACCGCTGGCAACGAAGGGTGGATAGACGCGGCTTATTTGATGGACACCCGGCCGGCACGAATCCGGGTTAACGAGCTAGAGCAATCAAATACGCAACTAAAGGCCGAACTTGAAGCGGTTCGTAACGCCGAGCCAAGCTCGACAACGACGACCGAAACGGGCGAGGGAGGCAGATCAGAAACCGTTGACAAGCTCACGAATGAAAACACAGAACTCAAACGCAAACTCTCCGCGGAGATGGTAAACAACGCTCAGTTGACTGAGAAGCTCAACACGGCAGAGGCGAAGCTCGGCGACCGGCCGATTTCTCCTGCCGAGACTCGAGTCACCGAGCTTGAAAGTGAAATCACAAGTTTGAAGCGAGAATTGGAAAACAGTCTACAGGACAACAAAACCCTCAAAGCGCATAACCGTCAATCGCTGAGCGATGCGATCCCATCGGTGAATATTGAGGCGTTTTCCTGGCCAGTCGCGGTGGCAATCTTGATTTTAGCGCTCATCGCTTACGGGCTCGGTATTTATACGATGGATTACCTGAATCGGCGTCGCCACGGCGGTTTCCGGGTCTAATTGCGTCAGCGGCCGATTCCAGCACGGTTTTTACGCAAAAATACGGCGAAATCTGCGCCAACGCCTTGAAATTCTGGGTCAGCACCCCTAGAATCGCGCCTCCCAATCTGACCCAAGAAAAACTGGTCTGAATAACTATGAAGCCCGAGACTCACCCGCAATATACAGACGTTACCATCACTTGCAGCTGCGGTAACACGTTTCAGTCGAAATCGACGCTAGCTGATGAGAGCCTGCACATCGATGTATGTTCTGCGTGTCATCCTTTCTACACCGGCCAGCAAAAAATCGTTGATACCGCCGGTCGGGTAGACAAATTCCGAAAGCGCTACGGCCGCTAACTTTTCTCCTAATTGGCGCAGGAGATTCTCTGAGCGCTACCCAGAGAACCCCCTGAAATTCGCCCAAACGCTTGCGCAGAGCCACCCGTCGCGTTAGTTTTTTAACGTGAACGGTAACTTGACCTATTTAATTCGACTCCGATTCGACGCTAAATCCTGCTTGTGCCATTGCCACAATCTAGCGATTTTGGTGATCGTGTGTGCGCTAACGGCATGCGCTACCAATCCCGTCTCCGGGAAAAAAGATCTGGTTTTCATGTCAGAAAGCCAAGAAATAGCGCTTGGCAACCAGGCCAGCAAACAAATCATGCAGCAGTATCGACCCTACGAGGATCAGAAACTGCAACAATATGTGGAAGAGGTGGGTCAAAGACTCGCGGCGAACAGCCACCGCGCTAACTTAAATTTCTACTTTACTCTGCTCGACAGCACCCAAATCAATGCTTTTGCGCTACCGGGCGGGCACATTTATATCACCCGCGGGCTGCTCGCTTATTTGAATTCCGAGGCAGAATTAGCCGCAGTGCTTGGCCATGAAATTGGCCACGTGACGGCTCGCCACAGCGTACGGCAACAATCATCCCAGCAGGCTGCGGGAATTGGTGCCAGCTTGCTCAGTATCTTTGTACCAGGAATGAATAATCAGGCTGTATCTCAGGCGGTTAACGTGGCTGGTGCGGCCCTGCTGAGCGGCTACGGGCGTGAACATGAACTTGAATCCGATCGGCTAGGTGCGGAGTATCTTGCCAACGTCGGTTACGACCCCACCGCAATGTTAGACGTCGTTCGAGTGCTCAAGAATCAAGAACTCTTTGACCAAAAACTCGCTGCTTTAGAAGGGCGGCAACCACGACGCTATCACGGCCTATTCGCCACCCACCCTGACAACGACACGCGTCTGCAGGAAGCGATCAATTACGTCTCCCAGCAGCAAAGCACGTCCGACAAGACTGAGCGCGAGCGTTTTTTAAACCATATTGATGGAATGATGTTCGGCGAAAATCCCGCTGAAGGCATTATCAAAGGTAACGAATTTATCCATGCCCCCTTAGGCTTCGCGGTAAGCTTCCCGGCGCAGTGGCGAATTCAAAATTTGCCCGATCGGGTGGTAGCCCTGTCGCCGGATAACCAAGTTCAACTGCAAATGACACTTGCCCCGAATGTTGGCAACGCAACGCCCGCGCAAATCGTGCAAAAACTTGGCATTCAATCGTTATCGAACGCGCAGCGAATTGGCCAAGGCGGCATCGATGGCGTCACTGGTATCACGTCAGTGAACACCAATGCGGGACAATTAGCCGCGCGGGTTTCGGTACTCAAAGATGGACAGAACGGCTATGTTTTTACCGGTATGGGCAAAAGCAACAATGCGCTTTCTCAGTACGATCGCCAACTGGTCGCAAGCGCGCACAGTTTTAGGCGTCTTAGTCGGGCTGAACGAGCCAACATAAAACCGCAGAGAATTCGTGTGGTAAGACTGAAGGGCAATCTCGGCTGGCCAGCGTTGGCCCGGATTTCGCCGCTTGAGACGCTGCCTGAGGATCAATTGCGATTACTAAATGCAGATGGGAATCAGGGCGCAATTCCACCCTCAAAACGCATTAAAGTGATTGAATAACAAAGGCTTAAAGAAGTTGGATACAACGATCAAAAGTTGTGATCGTCACAAGTGGAACTTCCCCGTGCAGCCACTGTCTATTATATAGCGCTTCCCTTACGCGCTAGGCCGGTCCCCTCCGGCTGACCTACCGCAGAATCCCCCAATCCTGCGGTCAAGTGGCCCCGGATCCCTGAAATCCCCTAGTTTACTGACCGGGGCCCTTTTTAATTCTCTCGCCCAGCATCAAATTTCGCCCGTTCGCCACTGTTCAAGCACTTTGAAAGCCTGCTCCAAGCCCTGCACTTTGGTGGCCGAAAACTCTTGAATCGAGACCAATTCGCTGCCGCTATCTAATTCAGCACCAACGAATTTTCGACAAGCGGCGCGTTCTTTCTGGTTCAATTTATCGATTTTGTTTAAGAGCACCAATATCGGTAACGATACGTCTTCGCACCATTGCACGATGCTCAGTTCTTCTACTTTTAACGGATGTCTAGAATCCACGACTAACACTAAACCAATCAAAGACTGACGGGTTTGCAGGTAGCGCGGAATGACACGATCCCAATGCTGCCGTTTTGACTTCGATACCTTGGCAAAACCAAAACCCGGCAGATCGATAATGCGTTGGTCCGCGGCGCACTGGAACACAACAAATTGCTGTGTCCGACCAGGCGTACGACTGGTTCGGGCCAAATTTTTGCGCCGACAGAGGCAATTGATGACGCTCGATTTACCCGCATTTGAGCGGCCAACAAAAGCGATTTCCTGACCAAGGTCATCCGGAAGTTGATCGAGCCGGTGCGCTTCTTTGACGAATCCTGCGCGGCTGAATTGCTGCCTTAAGGGAAGTTGGGAAGTCATGACCGGGTTGATTGCCTGTCTAATGTCGAATGCGGGTAATTTAAAAGCTCAAATTTCGCGGCTGGGGATGACACGAAGCTCAAGAAATTTAAAAAATCTCGCTGCGGCCGTTATATACTATACCGACAGAACGAGAACCTGGATCGAATATGCGAGCAAATTTGTCACCACTATCGCTTAGCGTTGTGTTTTTACTAACAATTTCCGGCACAAGCGTGGCCGTGCATGCAAACGACAAAGCGGCAACCTGTGCCGCCTGTCACGGCGTAGACGGCAACAGTATTAATCCAGAATGGCCGAATTTAGCGGGTCAACACTCGAGCTACATCGTTCAACAGCTTCGATTATTCAAAGACGGTGTGCGTGAAAATGCCTCCATGGCACCTATGGTGGCAAATCTAAGTGACGAAGACATGCAATCTCTCGGCGAGCACTTTGCCGGACTTGCGCCAAAAATTGGCGCGATAAAGGCCGAGGATATCGAGCCAGGCGAGGCGCTTTATCGGGGCGGCAATGCGGATTCAGGGTTACCAGCATGCATGGCCTGTCACGGACCCAACGGCGCCGGCAACGCGGCGGCGAAATACCCAGCATTGCGAGGACAGCACACGCGTTACACGACGCTGCAACTGCAAGCATATCGCGATGATGTACGCCAGGGTGACGAAAAAGGCATTATGGGTACGATTGCCAAAAAGATGACCGATGCCGAGATCGAAAGCGTCGCAAAATACATCCACGCGCTCTACTAGCAACATCTGTTTGATACGATTCGCGACCGCCGAAATGAATTCGGGTCGGTACTCGTTGTTCTATGCTTAAGGGACGCTTACGATTCACGATCGATTAATGCTAGATCGGTTAATATTTGATGTTCCGTCAACCCTAAAGGACACTGCTATGCGTCGCCTGACAGCCTTGATGCTTACCTTAATGGTCTCGCCACTCTTAATGGCAGCGCCGGACAACTATATCGAAGGCAAACACTACGAACGCGTTTCGCCGGCCGTACAAACCGAAACGGAAGCGGGTATCGAAGTGGTAGAGGTATTTTGGTACGGCTGTCCTCACTGTTTCGAATTCGAACCACATGTCAATTCGTGGAAAGAAGACTTGGCGGACGATGTAACGTTTCGCCGTATCCCAGCAATTTTTAATGAAAAATGGGTTCCTCATGCGCGGGCATTCTTCACCGCAGAAATTTTAGGCGTGCTAGAAGTGATCCATCCCGCCCTTTTCAAAGCACTCCACGAAAAACGCCAACGGATTTTTAACGAAGAAGCCTTACGACAGTTTTTCCTCGATAACGGTGTTAGCGGTGACGATTTTGACAACACCTATCATTCATTCGCCGTTGATACTAAAACTAGAAAAGCGATGGCAGCGACTCGCGATTACGGCATCACTGGAGTACCAGCGCTGGTGGTGAACGGCCGCTTCTGGACCTCCGCGCGGCTAACCGGAGATTTTGAGGGTATGCTCAAGGCCGTCGACCACTTGGCCGATAAAGAAAGGGCTCGCTAGACACTCGCCACTTCTTGCTGCGCTATGTAGTTCAGAGACCGCCTCACGCGGCGTTAAATTGTCGGCGACAGCTAGTGGGCATTGTCGTCAATAGAATGTCTGTAGCCCATGCAAACCCAAACCGCGAGTCCCCGCGACAGCGCTGGAGAAGAGCTTTCACAGCGTATCCAGAAAGATGTGCTGAGGCTTGCTTTAAGCTTCCGCAATACTAATAAAAGAGTCGACGAACTCTTAACGCAGTTATCCGGCTTTTCGAACGAAGAAAAATCAAAAAACATCGACTGGATAATCGGCGATTTGCTTGCCGAAATTACCGCGGCGCTTGAGAAGCGAACCGAGCAAGATCCCCTCAAGCGTTTCGCACTCAAGTGCGAAACCCTAGGCCTGGAACTAGACGCGGTGCAAACTATCTTAGACGGCGACACCTCGTCCCAAACGGCGGAATCACTCGCCACACAAATTGCGCGTACTCTTCAAATGCCCGATCCGCGAATCGTGGCATTGGATAATTTTTGTGCTGAATTGCCAGTGGCGGAAAGTCTGAAACGAGAATTTCGCGCGCTCGAGGCAATGATTGACAAAGGCGCACAAGAAATCGGCACGCTTAATTCATTCAAAACACTCATTGATCGATTAGCGAATGAATTGGCAAACCGGCCAAACAATGCCGACCAGCATGATAATGAAATTGACCCAAGGCAGGCGCTGCTCGAATTAATGAATCTAATCGAGTTCCCCAATGCGCTTGTCGAGCGTGCAGATTCAATTCGCATGAGTCTAAACGACGACAGCGAAAAGCTTAATTTGAATCAATGCCTGGCTGATATTTCAACTCTTATCGCAGAAATACAGGCTCAACTCGAAAACGAAATTCATCGCTTGGGCAGTTTTCTCAACAATTTGTCGGTTCGCCTGGAGAAGCTAGATTCGCTTCTTTCCGCCTCTGCATCCAATCAGGAACGGAGCCTAATTAATCAGAGTCAGCTTCAACAAGATATCGAACAACAAGTAACGGATATGCGCGAAGGTATCTCCAGTGGAACCGATATCGACGAGATGCGCGAACTTATCTCGAACCGTATCGACAAGTTAAGTATTCATCTGAGTGATTTTGTCGCCGAGGAAGGCGAGCGGTATAGAGAAGCGACAGCCCAAGTGTCGGAAATGTCCGAGACCGTTAGCGCGCTCGAATCCAAAACGGAAAAATTGAATCGCGATCTAGAGCGTCAAAAACTGGCACTTCAGCTTGATCCCTTAACGAATATTTTTAATCGATCGGGTTACAACAAACTCGTTCAAGACGCGATGAGCAGATTCACTAATCAACAGCTTATTTTTTCACTCGCCGTATTTGATATTGATCACTTTAAAAAAATAAACGACGGCTTTGGGCACATTGCCGGCGACAAGGTATTAATCAATCTCGCCCGTCAGGTTCAATCTGAGATAAGAAAAGGTGTCCGGCTGTGTCGTTACGGTGGTGAAGAATTTGTGATTATTATGCCAAATACAAGCGCCGAAACCGCCTACGAATTCCTGGAGCATTTGCGCGCTCAGATTGAAAATTATCATTTTCATCATGGAGAGACGACGGTTCCAGTGACCATATCGGGCGGGGTGGCTGAAGTTCAACAAAATGACAATAGTGACTTAATTTTTGAGCGCGCCGATCAAGCACTTTATCGGGCGAAAAATAGCGGTCGAAATCAATGTCAAATTGCGACCTGAGCCCGACGGGAATTTAGATCATCCAGTCTACTTGTCTAAGCTTTTTCAGCGGGCTTCGCCGGCAAGAAATTAATCACCGTATCACCAGCGTCAGGTACTATTTCGTGGTTTAGCTTGAGATCGCCGTTAGCTTTTATGATCAAGCGTGCGAAGTTTTGCTCTTCCACATCTGCCAAGTAATTTTCAAAGGTATATTCTTCGGTGATTTTTGTTTTCTGGAAACGCCAGCCCTGAAAATAACGGCGTAAGATCTCCTCATCCACGGCCTCGTCTTGAAACGCTAAGCGACCGCGTAAAGCCGGCGTGAAGCCCTTCGTTTCGTGCTGGGCTTGGCTGGGCATTGGCAGTTGGAAAACCCTTTGACGTTCGAATTCATTAGCAAACCTGGTACAAACCAGGGCGTTATAAGCGTCATTATCAGTGGCCGCAAAAATATACCCCATCGAGCTAACGTCGAAGGTTTCATCGGCGGATTCAGAAACCAATTGTCCGAAATAAATAGGTAAGCCAGCGAGCCTGGCTGGTCGCAATCGATGCCAAGAGGAGTCGACAAGCAATACCGGCACATCCATCTCATTCAGTTTTTTCGCTAGCTCGATTGACCAAGGTGACGCGCCAACGATGACCATGCCATTTTGATGCTCCGATGCGATGCCTAAGCGCCTGGCAACAAAACCGATCGAAAAGCCGTGCAGGGTGACCGTTAACAAGATCAAAGCAAAAATTAGCGGTAATAGCTTAACGGCATCGGAATAACCAGCATCGATCATTTTGATAGAAAAAGCGCCGGCGACTGCGGCCGCCACAATACCTCGTGGCGCGATCCAGCCAACTAATATTCGGTCTTTAATATCCATATCAGCGCCAATCGTTGCGAGGAATATCACCACTGGTCGAATCACGAAAATAACCAGGAATAGCAGCATCCAACTGCGAGTATCAATTTCAGCAAGCAAATCTGGTTTCAAGTTAGCCGTTAGGACAATGAACAATCCCGATACCAACACAACGGTGATGTACTCTTTGAAACGACGAAGTTCATCGATGCTCGGCAAACGCATGTTGCCCATCACCAAACCCAAAACGGTGGTTGAAACTAAACCAGCCTCTTCGTGCAGCATGTTGCCAATCGCGTAAACCAAAAACACCGCGGCCAACATCATTGGTCCCTTGAGATATTCAGGCACAATGCCGCGTGGATAAGCTTTGCCTAAACCGTAACCCACCGCGGCACCCGTGGCCGCAGCAGCGAACAATGCCGCAACAAGCTCGAATCCGAAACCAATGCCGTGGGTGTTTGGTCCGCTGGATACCCAATACTCGAACAAGACCACCGCCAGTAACGCGCCGAGTGGATCGTTAACGATGCCTTCCCACTTTAAGATAGATGCCGTGCGGGGCCGCAGGCGTGCTTGGCGCAGAAGCGGCATGATTACCGTAGGTCCGGTAACGACGATAATCGCGCCAAAAACCGTCGCCACAGGCCACGATAATCCACCAACATAGCGGGCAGCGAGTGAGCCAAATATGAAGCTCAATATCAATCCCGCACTGATCAGACGTCTGACCCCTTTGCCCGAATCTTTCAATTCGTGCCAGTGAAGATTCAAACCCCCTTCAAACAGGATCACGGCCACCGCCAGTTGTACGAATGGCCGCAACAAATCACCAAATATCGCCTCGGGGTCAACGACGTTACTGACCGGCCCCAAAATGAGACCGAGCATGGTAAGCACGACGATGGCGGGGAATCTAAAACGCCATGCAATCCATTGGGCAAACACCCCCGCACAGGCGACAATAACAACCATGTGTACGACCTGATGTTCCATGCGCGGCGATCCCAAGTTGAATTCATTAAGCGCGATGCGCTTAATGACTACAGGTAGGCAAAGTATAGGATGCGAATACTATCGCTTGAGCGACGCGCTGGCGACTGCTTTATCAGCCAGCACTCAAGCCGAACGAGGAATGGCGGTCGTTGCTTCTAAGATGGGTTCAAGTTTTTTTAAGAGTCCAAAGTCTACGCCCAGAAATCGTAATCCCAAGATCATATGATTACGTTGTTCGCGATTGGGTGCGCAATATTTCACACGACAGCGTGTACGGAATTCGTGAACTTTATCACCGGGCAAAGCTATCGCTAAGTCTAGTGGCGCAGACCGATGCAGATCATCTTCCTCACCGCTTGGGCTCACCAACAAAGCAAAGCGCGCATCGCAAACGATTTGTGCTGCGTTCGCGGAGATGTCGCGGACCTCAGCTGGAAACGTCACCCCATTTTGCAGACGAACAAGGGCTCGGCACCGTAGCGAAACCCTAGATTTTTCGCGACGGTCATAGTGCTCAGCATCTAATGCCTTATAGATTGCGCCTTGCTTGTACATTGCTTGAATTGACTAACCAGAATGGACACAGCGTTAGTGTGTCAACTTTTGACGCATTTTCGTTAAAGGAATTGTTAAATTTGGAAAAAACCGGAGAAATCAAACGGCATGGGCGAGTCAATTCTGCACCCGAATCGCCAATTTCAAAAATTTGCGCTTAGGTTGTGAGCCGACGGTAAATGTCCGCGACCTTTAGCGGCAACTTCTTAACCTCATCGATCACCGCATAGTTCGCCACACCGTACATATGCGGCAAATAATCTTGTGCTTCTTTATCGATGGTAATGCAGAATGAGTGAATTCCGTCTCGGCGCAGTTCTAATAACGCGTGGCGCGTGTCCTCGATGCCGTAGCGACCTTTGTAACCGCCGTAATCCTCTGGACGACCATCTGACAGTGTAATCAGTATTTTGGTTTTCGCGCGCGTTTCATTCAGTAAATGGCCCAGATGACGAATCGCCACGCCCATCCGGGTGTAACTTTTCGGCCGAATGCCGCTAATGCGGCCACGTGTCGCGTCGTCGTAACGGTCGTCAAAGGTTTTTACGCGATAGATTTCACAGCGCTTATTGGTGCGGCCCGAAAAACCATAGATAGCATATCGATCTCCTAAGGTTTGCAAGGCCTCACATAACAAGATCAAGGATTCGCGCTCCGCGTCATTCACCCAGCCGAGGGTCGAGCCGCTCATATCAACCATAAACATGACGGCGATGTTGCGATCAAGTTTCCGATACTTGGTGTACAGGTATTCGCTCATTTCACGCCCGCTGACGATATCTGCATGGGCTTCAACTAACGCGTCTAGATCAATATCGTCACCATCCGATTGCCGGCGTTGTAATTTCGTTTCTCCCAATACTGCTTCAAACGTACGCTTAATCGATTTCAGCAAGCCGCGATATTTGTCGAGGGTTTCTTTTACAAATGATTCATCGCCGTCGGGCACATCGAATTCTGATAATTTGCAAAAGCCTTCGCGGTAGCGCTGCCGCGTGTAGTCCCATTCTCGATAACTTATGGCGTTCTCCAGCTCACCGTCGTCTTTATGGTCGCCTTTGAATTGTCCTTGGTTCGCTTCTAAATCATCGGGGTACAGGCCGGGATCGACGCCGTCCATATAGTCATCCGGTACTTCGCCAAAATCCTGCATCACCGATCCCAAAAGATCGCGTAATTCCTGCGACATTTCAACCGGATCCCCATCGTAGGTTAACTGCATATCCATCTCGCCTGCGCCGTCTGGATCGCCGTCCTGGTTCATTTGGAATTCACCAAGCTCCTTTGGATCGGTCGGCATGTCAGCATCTTGGCCATCGGTTGGCGGCTGCATATCGCGTTGAATTTGGCTGAGCTGGTCCTGTAAGGCAGCGCGTTCGCGTTCGACCCTGGCGAACAGCGCCTCTCGCACTTCGTAAGGACGTAAGCCGCCTTGATAGCGTTTCAAACGCGGCATTTCTTCACCGGCTAATTGAATGCATAAGTCTAGTGAGTCGAGTGCAGAAGCTTCCGGCGCGAGCAATTTCTCGCCCTTTTCGCGCAAGCGTTGCCAAGCTTGTTCATGGGCTTCGTCGTCATACGCGAACTTTGCCATCTCACGCGCCAAGCCCGGTAATTCTCGAGCGATACAGGCGTCTAGGCGCAAGCACTCCAAACGGTTGAACATGGGTAGCACAGCATCGAGATTATGGTGGCGAATCATGCGTTCTACCACCTGATAACGCCATGTACCAAACCACGTTTGCGCCCAAAGGTGCACCGCTGTGAGTTTGTACAGCGCTTCGTTCTCGCTGATATCTGCTAACGCGTTGACGACCTCCGGCAGAAATAATTTTTCTGTGTCGGTATAAGTTTCTTGGTCGCTCATAATGCTGAGCTCGCGACCGCCCAAACCTTTGACGTAATGCTGCAAAAAAGTTGTGACATCGTCGATGGTGCAGCGAGTGTGCCGATTCGCGTATTCCGCAACAAAGCTCTCGAGCTGCTCCAGGACTTCGATGCCAGCACCCAAGCCTCGGTTGTCAAAAGCGTCCATCGCGCGCACGAGCCACTGTTCTACACCGATCCGATCCATGTGATTGAGCGCGCTTACCGACCGACTGACAAACTGACGCGCTAATTCGTCATTCGATCGCGAAACGACCTCGGCCCAGTGATAAACGAATTCTTGATTCTCGTGAGACAGTGTCGCGAATTCACTGACAAACTCCTCTCCCTGCGCGTGATTGGAGATTTCAATGCCGGTAAATTTCTCTAAATCTGCTTGTACGCGGACTCGATTGAGAAAACTCTTTTTCGCGTCTTCGGCCATTTGCTCTTAGCGGTTAGTGCGGGGGGTTTGAATCTTCACTACGGTGCTAGAAGATGGAACGGCTAAGTTCGTGTACCGCTTTGAGCATTTCTTCATCATCGGTCAGCGCTAACGCCACCGCGGAATCTGTTGCGACAACGGCATTGACGTTTGAGCTAATTAATTTAGCCGCGTTCACCAGCAAGCGCGTGCTCGCGCCCTCATCCAAACCGCTGCCTTTTAAGTTTCGGGTCATGCGACCAAACTTCACGAGTTGTGCGGCAATATCTTCTCCAACACCCGATTCTTTCTGAATAATTAACCTCTCTTTTTCCTCGTCAAGGTAATCGAACTCCAAGGCCACAAAACGCTGGCGCGTACTTTGCTTTAGATCTTTCAGCACACTTTGATATCCCGGGTTGTAAGAGATCGCTAAACAAAATTCATCGGGCGCCTGAATGGCTTCGCCAAGTTTTTCAATGGGTAACAAACGCCGATCGTCGCACAAAGGATGAATCACGACCGAGGTATCTTTGCGCGCCTCAACAATTTCGTCTAAGTAACAGATGCAGCATCCAAGAAGCTGAAGGGAGTGACGTCGTTGAAATCGCCTTCACCGAGGGCATGTTTAACGTGACTGATGCCGCCGCTGCCCTGCGCGACTACGCCGCTGACGGGTACAACCTTGTCATCG
>JBCCFA010000004.1:0-25497 GCA_039029975.1 Pseudomonadota bacterium | reverse complement strand
CCATTGTCGTTTGCGCAAGAACGCCTGTGGTTCTTACAACAGGTTGATCCTGATAATGTCGCTTATAACGTGGGTGCGCTACTAGCGCTTGATGGGCCGCTGAATGAAGAGGCGCTAACGAACGCCCTGGATCAGATTGTCTCCAAACAAGCCTCTTTGCGAACTCGGTTCCTTGCCATTAAAGAGGCCCAAGAAGAAGGTCAGGAAGAAGGGACAGCCTATCAACACGTCGACAGAGAGTTTGACTCGCTACTAGAAATTATCGATCTGCGTAAATTGCCCGAGCCAGAACGTTTATCGGAAGAACGATTTAATGCGCAGCTTCACGCGCCGTTCAAACTCGATGAACGATTACTACGCCTAAGCTTGCTCCGAATCGACGAGCAACGATTCAGACTTTCAATCGTCACCCACCATATTATTTGCGATCGCTGGTCGGTTATGATTTTCATGCGCGAACTCGGCCGCGCCTATGCGGAGGAAATCGCTGGCGAAAGCCATCTTGATCCGAAAACACTTATCGATGCTTCGTCTATAAGCTATTGCGATTGGGCCGCCTGGCAACGCGACGAGCTAGCGGGAGAACGGCTGCAGCAAGGACTTTCGTATTGGCGGGAAAAACTTTTACCCTTGGCGCCCACTTTAGAACTGCCGTTCGCTAACAAAGTACCGCAAAATGTGCAGCATCGCGGTGGCCAACACGCATTCAAACTCCCCTCGGCAACGACAAACGAACTCCGCGATCTTGCCGGTAAACAACAAGCGTCTTTATTCACCACGCTGCTAGCGGCATTTAACGTGCTCTTGTTTCGCTACGGGGCCGGTCACGATATTTGCGTGGGGAGCGAAGTCGCTAACCGAGATCGGCCGGAAATTACGGGACTCATTGGCCTGTTTGTAAACACCCTGGTCTTGCGCGCCAAACTCTACGGCGAGGAAAGTTTTATTGGCTTACTGGAGCGCGTGAAGGAAACCGTTAACGGTGCGCTGGCCCACCAATACCTACCGTTTGAAAAACTGGTGCAGGAACTGAATCCTTCGCGCGATTTCGAGCGTTTGACACCCTTATTCGACGTGAAATTTGATCTGCAGCAAATCCCCGTGTCCGCGCCCAAAGTTGGCGACGTCAAATTCTCAGCCTTGCCCATTCCACAGACGGACGCAAAATATATTTTGCGATTCAATCTTCAAGAAAACGACACCGGCATCAGCGGGCAAATCGAATTTAGCGAAGCGTATTTCGATGCTTCATCAATCGCACAAATTGCCGATCATTACATTGAACTGCTGCGAGATATCTGCGCCAATCCGTCGCGTCCTATTGCGCAGTATTCTTTGCTAAGCAACGACGGCCTGGCTACCGCACTTACTGCTGGCAATCAAGCTTATACGGCGCAGCCGCCCGCGACCTTACACGCAGCAATCACGCGTCAAGCGGCGCTCACGCCTGACGCTATTGCGATTGTTGATAGCGATGAATCACTCGATTATGCGACCTTATTGCGTCGTTCGCGGAATTTGGCCGCCGAACTTCGGAAACTTAATTTAGCGCACGAGCAAAGGGTTGGCATTGGCATGCGGCGTGGGGCAAATATGATAGTTGCCATGCTCGCGGTCTTAGAAAGTGGCGGCGTGTATGTGCCACTAGACAGCGACTATCCGGCCGCGCGACTGGCTTTTATCATTGATGACGCGGAGATATCCATCATCGTAGGAGATGGAAGCTTGGCGTCCATCGGCTCAAGGGCCGCGATGATTAACCTCGCCGAGCTGAATCTCGACGAGCCTCGGGACGAAGCGCCCGAGTTTAAGGACATAAATCCCGAGCAACTCGCTTACATTATCTACACGTCCGGATCTACCGGACAGCCAAAAGGGGTGGCGATTGAGCATCGCAATGCCGCCGCAATGGTTGGTTGGGCAAGCAACACATTTACGTCGGATGAACTAAACCAGGTGCTTGCGGCGACTTCTATTTCATTTGATTTATCGATATACGAGATTTTTGTGCCGCTATCGGTCGGTGCAAGTGTGGTCGTCGCTGATAACGCCCTGTCTCTTCGTGATCAGCCTAATCTGAATCAAATCACTTTGATCAACACGGTGCCAAGCGCGATTTCGGAATTACTCAAACAAAACGCGATTCCAAAAAGCGTAAGCACCATCAATCTTGCCGGCGAGGCTTTGCATCCAAGCTTGGTGAAAGACTTACGAGCGCTTCCCCACGTCAAGCAAGTGAATAATCTTTACGGTCCCTCGGAAGATACGACGTATTCAACCCACGCGAGGTTAATCGACTTAACGATCTCTAAGTCCACCGCGCGGGTGCCAATTGGTTTACCGATAGAAGGCACACGCGCATATGTATTGGACGAACAAATGGTGCCGGTACCCACCGGCATCGCTGGCGAGTTATATCTCAGCGGAGCCGGCGTCGCGCGGGGTTATCTCGGGCGGCCGGCGCTCACGGCGGAAAAATTCGTACCGAACCCATTTGCGGACGGTACTTCAGTGTTGTATCGAACGGGTGATCGCGTCATACGGCTGGCCGACGGGCAACTAGAGTTTTTGGGCCGCCAAGATCAGCAGCTGAAAATCCGCGGCTTCCGCATTGAAGCTGGCGAAGTAGAGGCCACCCTCACCCACTATCGCGGCATTGAGGAAGTCGCGGTTGTTGCACACACCCCGGTGGATAAACCGCCCGAGCTGGTTGCTTATATTGGGTCGCACGATGATTCTCTGACTGCCAGCACGCTTAGGTCTTGGCTGGCAGAACGGGTACCAAGCGCGTTTATTCCTACGCGCTGGCAGTTTCTTCGGACCTTACCAAAATTGCCGAACGGTAAACTTGACCGCGCGGCGCTGCCCGAGCCCAATCAATCGGTTTCAGAATCTGCTTATGCGCCGCCCACCAACCCCACAGAAGAAAAACTAGCGGCACTGTGGGCGACCTGCCTCTCAGTTGAAAAGGTCGGCATTAACGATAATTTTTTCGATCTCGGTGGACATTCCTTACTCGCCATTCGCCTAGTAGGGGAAATGGAACAGCTTTTTGACCGCTACTTGCCGTTAAAGGTTTTGTTTGAATCTCCCACGATCGCTAGCCTCGCTGCGGCCGTTCTGGCAGGTCAGTTTGATAACACCGAGATTGGTCGCACTCAGCGTGAAGCCATTGTGCCAGATCCCATTCAACGGCATGCACCTTTTCCGTTAACCGATATTCAACATGCCTATTGGCTAGGTCGCACGAGCGTGTTTGAGCTTGGCAATATCGGTACGCATGGCTATCGCGAAATCGAAACGCAAGGTCTAGATCCGCAAGCAGTTGAAGCGGCGCTTAATCAACTGATAACACGACACGACATGCTGCGCGCCGTGGTCGAAGACGATGGCTTGCAACGTATTTTGCCCACAGTGCCGGCCTATACCATCCGCGTGACAGACTGTCGTGACTACGACGCAGAAGCGCTCAACGCACACATCTTGGAAACGCGCGAGAGACTTTCGCATCAACTGTTTGATCCCAAAAGCTGGCCGCTTTTTGAGGTGGTTGCCTTACGTTGTCGCAATAACGTCACCCGCTACTGTGTTAGCTTCGATGTGCTCATTGGCGATGCCTTCAGTCTGCAAGTGCTTGGTCAAGACATGCGCGCCTTGATGTCTAGTGCAGATCTAAGCACATTGAATTTGAGCTTTCGCGATTACGTTATTTCGGAGCAGCAACATCAAGCGTCGTCGGCGTACGAGCACCATCTCGAGTATTGGCTGGCGCGCGCGCCGCACCTTCCTCCCGCACCGCAGCTGCCCCTAAAGGCCAGCGGGCAAACGCCACCGCAACCCGAATTTAAGCGCCGCCGATTGGTCCTGCCGGCCGCCCAATGGCAATCTTTTAAGCACTTTGCCCGTCAATCAAACGTGTCTCCCTCGACCGCGATACTCGCCGTTTTTGCCACGGTCCTTGCGCGTTATTGCCGGCACAATCACTTCACCCTCAACTTAACCTTGTTCAATCGGCCGCCGATTCATCCAGAAGTCAATCGATTGGTAGGTGACTTCACGTCGTCGTTGTTACTCGCCGTTAAATTAGATTATCACCACGCATTCGATGAACAAGCGCGCGAGATACAACAACAATTGTGGGAAGATTTAGAACATCGAGCCGTTAGCGGTGTTCGCGTGCTGCGCGAGTTGGCGCGCATAAGCGGTCGCCACACCGGTGCGCTCATGCCGGTCGTATTCACCAGCACCCTCGATCACACGGCTATCAAAAACACCCGTGAGCAAGACGACGCGCGCGTTGTTTACGGCCTCAGTCAAACCTCACAGGTTTACCTCGACCATCAAGTGTCGGAAATAAACGAGGAGCTGCATGCCAACTGGGACAGTATTGATGCGCTATTTCCGCGCGAAGTGCTGGACAGCATGTTCGCGAATTACCAAACGCTGATCGAACAATTAGCTAACGAGCAAACATCTTGGCAGACGCACATCCCGTCGGCGCCAGCGACGCATTGGTCGCGTTATAACGCGACCCAACAATCTTTCGGCGATCGCGGCACTGCTTGTTTGCAAAGCCTGTTTTTCTCGCAAGCAAAGTCTAGCCCCGACACAGTAGCCATAATCGACGGCAATCTCAGCGTCACCTACGACGCGCTCGCTCGCTACGTCCTGAGCGTAAGCGACCAATTGGTGGGTCAAGTAGCAACAAATGAACTCGTGGCCGTCTCGCTGGCAAAAGGATGGCGGCAGGTCGTCGCGACGCTCGCGGTACTAACCGCGGGGGCGGCCTATGTGCCGATTGACCCGGCACTGCCTGCCGCACGACGCCGCGAATTGTTCAGCGACGCCAACGCCCGGGTTTTAATTTTCGATCGGAATAACGATCGCGACGATTGGGCGCCGAACGCGCAATCGATTAGCGTGGATGAGCAACTGGATATCAGCAGCCGTTGGCAAGTGCCCGAGGAAAAACAACACGCTGCCGATCTTGCCTACGTTATTTATACCTCAGGTTCTACCGGCAAACCGAAGGGGGTGATGATTGATCATCAAGGCGCCGTGAATACGATATTGGATATCAACGAACGGATGGCAATCACCGCTAGCGACCGCGTGTTCGCCTTGTCGTCGCTGAGTTTCGATTTATCTGTGTATGACATTTTTGGCGCCCTCGCCGCAGGTGCCGCTATCGTGATGCCACAGGCGGATTTAGCCCGTGACCCGGCCCATTGGCGGGAGCGTTTAACAACGACCGGCGTCACCATATGGAACTCGGTGCCAGCCTTGCTTCAACTTCTCGTTACCGAGCTCGAAGCAGAATTCGACGCCAACAAACCAAGCGCGCTGCGCGTTGCCATGATGAGCGGCGACTGGATTCCGGTGACGCTACCAACTGCCTTAAAGAAACACTTTCCCGACATCGATTTGTATAGTCTCGGCGGCGCCACCGAAGCATCAATTTGGTCAATCATTTATCCAATCACGCGCGTCGACGAAAACTGGTCGAGTATTCCGTATGGCAAGCCAATGGCCAACCAAACGTGGTACGTGTTGGATGATAACGGTGAGCCATGCCCGCCGTGGGTCACCGGTGAGCTGTATATCGGCGGTCGCGGACTTGCTCTCGGCTACTGGCAACGGCCCGATTTAACCGCGGCCAGTTTCGTGCCAGACCGTTTCGACGATAGCCCGGACACGCTTATGCTCTACCGTACAGGCGACATCGGTCGTTACGGTGCCGACGGGAACATCGAATTCCTGGGCCGCGAGGATCACCAAGTCAAAATTGGCGGCAATCGTGTCGAACTCGGGGAAATCGAGTCGCAGTTGCTTACGCTGCCCGCGATCGAAGAAGCCGTCGTGACGGTGAATACGGCGAGTAACGAATTGGTTGGCTACGTGGTTCCCGCTAACACCAATAATGATAGAGCCAATCCGCTGGCACGATTAGCCGTTAAAAACGCCAGCTCGACGTTGACCGCTGAGACTGACGGCATGCCAATCGATTTGCCGTCACCAGAAGACAACGACGCACACATCAGACGACAAAGTCATCGCCAGTTCTTGACGCAACCAATGGCACTGAGTGATTTAGCGGCCATGCTTGCGTGTCTCAGAGCGCATCAAGTCTCCCAAGGGATCGGTAAAAAATACCGTTATCCGTCGGCCGGCAGTTTGTATCCTGTTCGAGTAGTTGTTGAGGTGAAAGCGGATGCATTTAACGATCTGAATGCTGGTTGGTACAGCTACGATCAAAGCGCTCACCAGCTACATGCCTTACGGTCTAAAAAATCTTTAGATGAGGACAAACTTTACTCTGCGAACAGTGAAGCCGCCGAAAATCGCGCATTCGCCATCTACTTCATCGCGGATTTAAATGCCATCGAGAATAGTTACGGCGAGCGAGCGCGAGATTTTTGCTTACTGGAGGCGGGTTATATGGGGCAGTTGTTAATGGAGTCAGCGCCTTCGTTAGCGATTGGCCTCTGCCCACTAAATGACCCGGGGCAGTCGGAAGTCGCAGATTGCTTGAACCTACCCACTCATCAGATCCCCATTCATGGCCTATTCGGGGGCGCGATCGATCTCGAATGGAATTCACAATGGATGGCCGCGCAACAGGCGCCGAAAGCCTCATTCCAAAGCCAGTTGACCGATCATCTCCGCGAACATTTGCCGGCGTACATGGTGCCAAGTCGGTTCGTCGTGCTTGAGTCCTTACCGCTCACCGCAAATGGCAAGATAGACCGCAGCGCCTTACCCGAGCCGTCAGCGCTTGATAACGACTACCTCGCCCCGCGCACCACAACCGAACAGGCGGTCACCGACATTTGGCAAACCTTACTCGAGATCGACAAGGTTGGGGTTAATGATGACTTTTTTCAGCGCGGCGGTAATTCGATGTTGGCCGTGCAGTTGCTGGTTGAATTGCGGCAGTTAGCGGGTTGCGAGATCGCAATGGCTGATCTCTTTGCAGCATTGACGCCAGCCAAGCAGTCGGTGCTTGTCGACGAAGCGCAAAAATCTGTTGGCGAAAACGAAATCCAGCGCGTCGCGCGGAATGAGACGAATATCGACGAGCTTTCGGATGACGCAATTGACGCCATGCTGAACAAAGTGCTTTCTGAACGCGACTAGCCATGGCAATTTCGAAAGAAAACGTCGATCTAGCGAGCCTATCCCCAGAGGAAAAGCGGCAGCTGCTGGCTGAACTTATCGCCGCTAAAAATGTAGCCGCTGACAACATCACTGCAGACAAACGCTTTGCGCTGTCGGATGCGCAAAGACGCTTGTGGTTTATTGAAAAACTGCAGGCCGCGCAGCAGGGTTATAAATTACCTATTGCACTCCGTTTCAAAGGGCGTTTAGACCTAGCGCGATTGAACAAAAGCCTTAATCAAGTTATTGCGCGCCACGAAATTCTTCGCACTCGGTTCGAAGAACATGATGGCGAACCGTGGGCAGTAGTAACGCCGGAGGTCGATATTCAAATTCCGGTAATTGATGCCGCAAATGCTAGCGATAGAGACATTGAAGACAAACTTCAAAGTCTGCAGCAAACCCCTTTTGACCTAAGCCAAGCGCCACTTCTTCGCGGTGAACTACTGGTGCTTGGTAGCGAGCATCACGTATTGTTAATCAGCGTTCACCACATCGTCGCCGATTACGCGTCACTCAGAATATTATTACGTGACACGCTGGCCTTTTATGCGAGCGAAAGTAGCCTTCTACCAGCGCTTGATATTCAATACCTCGATTATGCGGCTTGGCAGAACGAACAAGCCGAGTCTCTGCAGCAAGACCTTGCCTATTGGCAGCAGGCGTTAGCGGGCGCACCGCCGCTGCTCGATCTACCGACAGATTTTCCTCGGCCGCCGCGCCAAACGTTTGAAGGCGGTCGGGTACCGTTTGCGCTATCCCCATCGCTAAGCGAGGCGGTTGAAATCATTGCCGCTGAGCACCAAACAACACCCTTCACCGTCATACTCAGCGCCTTGGCAATTGTGCTTTCGCGCTATGCGGGCGAAGACGACGTCTGTATTGGCACCATAGTCGACAATCGTGACCGCGAACAAACTCGCCAATTGATAGGGCCATTTGTGAACAACCTCGTGCTGCGCACCCAGGTCACTGGCGGGTTGAGTTTTGACGAATTGCTGCGTAACACCCATGAGACCGTGCTAAATGCGCTGAGTCACCAGCAACTGCCGTTTGAACAAGTCGTCACGGCGCTGGATGTGGAACGGCAGCTCGCCTACAACGCGTTGTTCCAAGTGTCGTTTGTCCTGCACACGAACGACTTGGCCAACAATGCCGAGCGCATGAGCGCGCTCTCCGGCTTGGAAGTCTCCGGCGTTGATATTTATCCGCGCGGCTCACGTTTCGATTTGAGCCTAGATCTAACACCAAGCGCTACAGGTCTGAGCGGATTTTTCGAATATCGTAGCGACCTCTTCCATGCAAGCACGATCGAGCAGCTTGGGCGTCGCTTGCAGCAACTTCTTGAGAGCGCTGCCGCTTCGCCGAGGTCAAAACTGACCGACCTACGCCTGCTCACGGATCTAGAGCGCAATCAATACAAGACCTGGAACGACACTGACCAGACCGTAGCGCCGACCACTGTCGTTGAGCAAATATTGCGAACCGCGACTGACTACCCAGAAAAATATGCGCTCAGCGCCGGAGACACAACGCTAAGCTACGCGGACCTCACTGCATCTGTCGTGCATTGGCAATCACATCTTAAAAAAGCTGGCGTCCGCCAAGGTCACAGCGTCGCGATATGCCTGCCGCGCGGTATCGACCTAGTAGTGGCGCTATTGGCAACACTACGTCTTGGCGCACACTACGTACCGCTCGATCCAAGTCACCCCGCCGCTCGGCGACAAGCAGCGCTATCAGACTGCGCGGCGCAATTTCTGATCACTGATCACGCCGACTGCACGGTTGAATCTAGAGTGATTGGCACAGCCGCACTGGGTACAACCGCCGACCCGGGCGACTGGACAGATGAGGTGAACGTTGGGGCCGACGATCTTGCCTACATTATTTATACCAGCGGGAGTACAGGAGAACCCAAAGGCGTACCCATTCACCACCACAGTTTGCTGAACATTGTTGAGGCGATGGCGCTCGCGCCGGGCATAACAGCGGAAGATGTTTTCTTGTCCGTCACTACGTTCGCCTTCGACATTGCCACGTTAGAATTACTCTTGCCGCTATATCGTGGCGCGCATCTCGTTATCGCCGATGAAGATGAAACAATCGATGGCGCGGCGCTAGCCCAACAAATTCATCACCGCGACATCACCAAAATGCAGGCAACCCCTGCTACATGGCGATTGCTGATTGAAGAACAATTCCAGGCGCCGGCGAACTTTTGCGCTTGGAGCGGCGGCGAAGCACTAGATTTTGATCTTGCCCAATCTCTCATCGGCGCGGGTTGCGAGGTTTGGAATCTCTACGGACCGACTGAAGCCACGATTTGGTCGAGTGCGCTGTCGCTCACCGCTGATACCTTGAGTCACGGCATCGTGCCGATTGGTGGTCCGGTACAAAATACACAATTCTTTGTCATCGACAGTCATCAAACACTCTGCCCACCGGGCGTGCCGGGCGAGCTGTACATTGGCGGCGCGGGACTAAGCGAAGGCTACGTGAATCGGCCGGATAAGACGGCGGCCGCGTTTGTCGAGGCGTCGCCAGAAGTTCGAGCACTCGGGATCACCGGGATGCTCTATAGAACCGGCGATCGCGCGCGCTGGCGAGATGACGGCACGCTCGAACTGTTCGGCAGGCGCGACAATCAAATCAAGCTGCGCGGGTTCCGCATCGAGCTCGGCGAGATTGAGACTATCGCAGCCGAAGTTGACGAGGTCGCCGAAGCGGTTGCAACACTACGCGGCGAAAACGAGCAAGCATTCATTGCGCTCTACTGCACGCGAAAGTCCGCCTCAGCGGAAATACAGACTGACAAGCGATCGGCCGAAGACGCCATTCGGCAACATCTTCTTACACACCTACCGCGTTACATGGTGCCAGCTTGGATAGCCGTACTCGACAAGCTTCCGCTTAATGCGAACGGAAAAATCGATCGTAAAGCGTTACCGGCGCCACAGAGTCATGTTGAACACAGCGAGCCGCTCGCTACGGAGACAGAAAAATCGATTGCTACCATATGGTCTAGGCTACTTGAGCGCGAAATCACGAACCGCGACGCGAACTTTTTCCATCTAGGCGGCCATTCGCTGACGGCGGCAAGATCAATTGCCGCGTTGCAAGCAGAATTTTCGAAAGCCGTGCCGCTGGCGGCGGTCTTCGAACGCCCTCGCTTGCAAGATTTTGCGAGCTACGTTGATTCGCTTTCACCCGAGCAAGACAGCGCGCCAGCGCCGCTGATAATCGACGCGCTTGAACCGGTCATGACCCGCGCCCAACAGCGCCTTTGGGTATTAGCGAAACTTGATCCCTCAAGCACGGCATACCATCTCCCCGCCGCCATCGAACTTAATTCGGCTTTAAACCCAGCTCTATTAGAAAAAGCAGTGCAAACAGTATGGTCGCGTCACGACGTACTTCACCAAAGCTTCAAAGAAGAAGACGGATGGGCGGCGGTTGAATATGTTGCGCAGATTCGACCCGAGATCGAGTGGCTAAAAATTAGCGCTGACGAGGCATCGCTACAAGCTCGAATCAGGGAAGCGATTAATCTGCCTTTCGATCTTTCAGCAGCGCCACTCGTGCGCTTAAGCGTGTTTACGATCAATGAAGATCACCACATGGTCCTTTTGGTCGCACATCATATTGTGATAGACGCGGAATCTCTGCAAATTTTATTTCGTGAATTAATCGATTGCTATCAAGCGCTATCGATGGGCAAAACACCCGTGTTTAAACCATTGCAATCGACTTATGGTGCATACGCCGCCCGCGAATCAGAACATGATATCGAACCCAGTTTAAATTATTGGCACAAACAACTCGAAGCACTGCCGGCGAGTCTAGAATTGCCGCTTGATTATGCGCGCGGGCTAAGCGCGTCGAACGGAGACATAATGGCTCGTGATTCGGCGATAAAAAATCCTCCGGGCGAAGTTCGCTTCCAAGTCAGCGCAGAAAAACGCAGAAAACTCGAATCTTTGGCTCAGCAATCGAACGCGACGCTTTTCATGGTCATTTTGGCGGCGTTCAAACTACTGCTTGCCCGTTACAGCCAATCATCAGACATCATTGTTGGCACGCCCGCCATGCAACGGCCATCGCCTGACCTAGAGGGTGTGGTTGGTTTATTTGTTAACACGCTCGCGCTGCGCACTGACCTCAGCAAATGTGCGAATTTCCAGGCACTAATAACCGCGATTCAGGCAACGGTTGTGGCAGGTCTGGCCCACAGCGATGCACCATTCGAAGCTGTGATAAATTCTCTGGACGTGCCTCGCGACTGGGCGCGTGAACCCATCTTCCAAGTGATGTTCGTATGGCGTCATGAAAATACGCTTGGCACTGACAGTACTCAGCAATTCTTCTCGCCCTACCACGTCGAAAATACCGAAACGAAGTTTGACCTAAGCCTCACTGTCGGGGAAACCCGCGCTGGGCTTGCCGGGCGCTTGGAATATCACCCTGAGCTTTATCACCCCAGCAGTATGCAAAGTCTGATCAATTCTTTCGCCAGTCTTTTAGACGCTGTTGCGGAGGATGCGAACCTGCGATTGAACAAACTCAGCTTATTGAGCCAAACCGATGCGGCGCGTTTGCGTACCGATCAATATCGTCGCTTGAAAAAACTCAGCGCTGATTGCCTACACGATCGCATCGCAACGCAGGCCGCGCAATCGCCTAATACGCGGGCGGTGACGGACGGCGTGAATTCACTCACTTACGCGGCGTTAATCGAGCGATCAGATGAAATTGCCGCCGCGCTGAAGGGTGCCGGCGTTGGTCTGGCACAGCACGTTGCGGTTTGCCTGCCACGAAGCACCGAATTAATTGCCAGTTTGCTCGGCATATTGAAACTCGGCGCAAGCTACGTGCCTATCGATCCGACTTATCCGACAACGCGACAGAATTTTATTTTGGAGGACTCGAAAGCAACGGCCTTGCTGACCAACAATACCGTCAATCCGCTTGAAAAACCGGCCACGTGTCGAGCATTGTTTTTGGAGGAAATTGATAGCAGCGCGGCGACAATAAAAATACACAAGGTACCAAGTGAGACCACGGCTTATGTCATCTATACGTCTGGCTCAACCGGCACACCAAAAGGGGTTTCCATTAGCCACCGCGCGGCAGTGGCATTGCTTGACTGGGCGCAGGAAACGTACAGCGATGCGGAACTAAGCGGCGTGTACGCCGGCACGTCTATCTGTTTTGATTTATCGATATTCGAAATATTTGTGCCGCTGGCCAGCGGTGGCACTGTGATTGTTGGCGACAACGCCTTGGCCATTTCAAATCATCCAGACTCGTCAAGCATCAGCTTAATTAACACGGTGCCGAGCGCGGCGGCAGCGATGCTCCGCCAAGGTATCCCGCAAAGTGTGACAACCATTAACATCGCGGGCGAGCCATTACCGCCTTCGCTGGTAAACGACCTATATGCGCGACCGCATGTTGATCGCGTATACAACTTATACGGACCGTCGGAGGATACAACCTACTCCACGGGTGCGTTGATGGTGATCGATGAACCCGGTGCCTCTTCGCCTATCGGTTTGCCATTGGCCGACGCCCGGGCTTACGTGCTAGACGAACAGCTAAACGAGGTGCCGCCAGGCATGCCCGGCGAATTATATTTAGCTGGTCCAGGTGTTGCGCGCGGCTACTTCGGTAGACCCGGACTCACCGCAGCGCGTTTTCTTCCCGACCCGTTTGCCCGTCGAGATACTCAAACAGACGACATAACGAATAACCAATCCCTAAATGATCCTGTCATGTATTACACGGGCGATCGCGTGCGATTTCGTCACGACGGCAAGCTCGAGTATTTAGGCCGAGTTGATCAACAACTTAAAATTCGCGGCTATCGGATTGAGCCGGGTGAAATCGAGGCGACCTTAGTTCGCTTGCCTGATGTAACAGAAGCCGCGGTGCGCGCGTGGCCGATGCGGAAGGACCAACTCACGCTAGTCGCCTACGTGACCACTAACCCCGCGACGGAAATTACGCAAGATTTAGCGGCGGATTCTGAACTCGCGATGCGCTGGCGAGATACATTGTCGACCACGCTGCCCAATTTCATGCTGCCAAGCATGTTCGTGCTCATGGCGACGCTACCAAAGTTACCAAACGGCAAAATCGCGCGTCAAAATTTACCGAAACCGGATGTCTCTGAGGCGCCGCGAAAAACTCACACCCTCAGCGCCCCTGAAACTGCCATGCAGCAAATCTGGACACAGGTATTAGGTGTCGAGCATGTAGGGCCGAATGATAACTTTTTCGCCCTAGGGGGTGACTCCATTCTCGCGATACAAGTTATCGCGCGAGCAAATGATGCCGGCTTCGACGTCGAACCACGGCAACTTTTTGAACACCCAAGCGTTGCGGGCTTGGTCGCGGCAGCGGGTACCTTAGATGATGCGGATGAAGCGCAAACCACTTTTGCCGGGCCACTTGCACTCACGCCCGCTCAGCAATGGTTTTTCGCGCAACCATTGGTTCATCGCGCGCACTGGAACCAAGCTGTATTGCTTAATGTGGATTTTGAGATCGATGAAACCAGACTTAAGACCGCCCTTACCGCGCTTGAAAGTCGTCATGATATGTTGCGTGCGCGCTTCACGCTCGCTAGTGACGGCTGGCAACAGATTGTTTTGCCGCCATCTGAATCTGTGCCTTTGAGCATCATCCGAGAACGCACAAGCAACGTCGCACGGACACTCGAAGATATTGGCAACCGAACCCACGCAGAATTTAATTTAGCTGACTCCTCGCTATGGGCAGTTGTCTATGCTGAATTAGACACCTCAAACGGTGTTGAGCGACGACTACTGATCGTGTGCCACCATCTGATTGTAGACGGGGTTAGCTGGCGAATATTGCTGGACGATTTGCGCCGCTTGTACCAGCTTGCGAACGCTGGTTCGTCGTTGCCGAGAATGCGTCCCGCCGCAAGTATTCAACAATATTTTGATTACTTAAGAGATAAGCGACCCGAGCTTTTAACTGAATTAGATTATTGGCGACAAATCGAACAAGCGCAGATCAGGCCGCTACCTAGAGATGGCGACGACAACGACAACCTCATGGCTTTCGCCGCCACGCTGTCGAATAGTTTAAGCATCGAATCAACCGAGCAGCTGCTACGCGAAGTGCCACGCGCGTTTCCAATTCGCGTTGAAGAAATATTGCTCGCCGGTTTGGTGATGGCACTAGAGGACTGGAGCCACAATCAACATTTTCGTGTGGAACTCGAATCCCACGGCCGCGGCGATCAAAATGATAGCAATAATTTTTCATCCACCATTGCCTGGATGACTGCGCTTTATCCCGTGTTGATTTCTGCGCCGAAGAGTCGCGAAGCTGGGGATTATTTACACACCATTAAATCGCAACTACGTGCGGTACCAAATAGCGGCATTGGCTACGGCTTCCTACGTTTTAATGAGCAAGCGCTTGCCGGAAACGCGACGGAATTTCGCTTCAATTATCTCGGTCAAACCGACAACCTGTTCAGCCAACAAGGGTTTAGTCCCGCCGGTGAATCTAGTGGCCGTGCCCGACATAAGGCTGACCCGCGCGATACGCTTCTCGACGTGAACGCGCTGATCACTAGGGACAAACTCACGCTACACTGGACCTACAACACCAAAAGCCATTCGGCATCGACCGTTTCCTCACTGCTAGAGTCAACGCTGAGTAAAATTCATTCGTTGATTGAGTACTGCCTTAACGACGACAGCGACACGCGTTACGTTGAGTCGGATTTTCCGCAAATGAATTTCGCGGACGGTGAACTAGAAGATTTAATCAAGCAATTGTGAACGATCAGGCAAAAAATAATATTGAAAACATCTATCCCTTGTCGCCGATGCAGCAGGGTTTACTGTTTCACGGTTTGTTGGCGCGCGGCGACGAAGCCTATATTCCGCAGATTGTCTTAAACCTAAGTGGTGAAATTGACAGCAACGCGTTAAGCGCAGCTTGGCAAGCCAGCGTAGATCGTTTCGATGTCTTGCGCACCGGCGTATTTTGGGAAGAACGTGATGAACCCTTTCAAGTTGTGTATCGCGATACAGTCTTCCCATTTGTTCACTTAAATTGGTCAGATACCGAAAATGCCGACGTCAGTGAGCGCGTGGACGCCATTCTCGCCGCTAATCGCCAAACCGGTTTTGATTTACGCAAACCGCCCTTGGCGCGCGCCCATCTCATTACCTGCAAAAATGACGAACACCTAGTCGTGTTCTGTTATCACCATCTCATCTTAGATGGTTGGTCGGCGGGCTTATTGTTGAAAAACGTCTTTGGCGAGTACTTCGCCATTACCAGCGGGAAAACCTTCGATAAAATTACCCTTCCCAGGTATGCCGATTTCATTGCCTGGCTGGGGCGCCGAGATAAAACAGCAGCACTGAGGTTTTGGAAACAATCGCTCGCGTTGCCAAGCGACTGTCTTGCGCCGGCGTCGCTGCCACCGCAAGAAAGCGATGATTCACGCAAGGCAACTTCGCGTGCCCAAATCGATGGCACGCTAAGTGTTGATGAAACCAATGCATTACGCGCGTTTGCACGCGCCGAGGGGGTAACGCTAAATACCTTGGTGCAATGCGCGTTTGCTATCGCATTAACCCGTTACGGCGGCTCGCGCAGTGCTATTTTTGGCGTAACCGTATCGGGTCGGGCGGCGAATCTACCGCAGGCGAATGCGTTTGTTGGCTTACTGATTAATACAATTCCAGTGCTCGCCACTATAGAAGCCGGCGTTAGCGTGCGTTCGTTTATCCATCGCCATCAAGCACAACAGGCCGCTGCTGCCGAACACGACTCGATCGCCTTAGCCGATATACAGCGCGAGTTGAATGGCGGTAACGCGTTGTTTGAAAGTTTATTAGTGATGGAGTCATACCCCACATCAACTGAATTATTTGGCGGGTCGACAGAATTAGCACTGCGCGATGTTCGCTTTGATGAATGGACGCACCTACCGTTAACCACCTTGGTCGGTGAAGGCGATACCTTGCGTGTGTCTATGAAATATCTGACGCAACGACTAGATAAAAATTATATTGACGGCTTAATGAAAACGATGCTGTTTGCACTTCGCCAATTTCCTCACGCGGCAAATGAAACCGTGCACCGACTCTGGCAAACAGACGTCAATGCGCTCGCTCGGTTTACTACTTGGAATGCAACCATTGCCGACATCCCCGACCTACCCGATCTCATCACGGCATTTGAACAGCAGGTAAGCTTGAATGGCAATGCCATCGCGCTGATAGATAATCAAAGCAAGCTTACTTATGCCGAGCTAAATCGCCAATCGAATCAGGTTGCGGCTGAACTCATAGCTAACGGTATTGGCACAGAAGATCGCGTCGCCATTTATATCGACCGTTCAACGACGATGGTCATTGGCGTACTCGCCGCGCTGAAAGCGGGTGCTGCTTATGTACCGCTCGACACCAGCTATCCCGTTCCACGGTTGGAATATATTGTTACCGACGCCGCGCCGACGGCAGTCATCATAGATTCGCACAACGACATCGCACTGTTTCCGCAATTAGAAGATTACCCGTTAATCGACGTCACCAGCTGCGAAGGTTCGACCGACAACATAAAGCGAAATCTTGACCCAACGGCGGCGATTTACGTTATCTATACCTCCGGCTCCACGGGCCAACCTAAAGGGGTAATCAACGCGCAACGTGCTTTGATTAACCGCCTTAATTGGATGCGCCAACACTATCAGGTAGGCCCCAACGACAAGATTCTGCACAAGACACCGCTCGGTTTTGATGTATCGGCCTGGGAATTATTTTTACCGCTGATATCGGGCGCCACCATGGTTATCGCCGAGGCGGGTCGACATGGTGACGCCGGCTATCTTTGTCAGCTTATCGCACAAGAAAACGTGACAATGCTGCATTTCGTGCCGCCCATGCTGGCCGCTTTTTTGGAAGCGCCGGACGTAGAAAAATGCCTTAGTTTGAAACACATCGTATGCAGTGGCGAAGCTTTACCCAGCACTAGCGTTGTGCGAGCGGCAACCAGTTTGCCAAATGCAGCCGTTCACAATTTGTACGGCCCTACCGAAGCAGCTATCGATGTGTCTTCATGGCAGTGTGATGCCCGACGGGATCAGCCGGTGGTCCCAATTGGACGGCCAATCGACAACATTGCCTTGCATATCTTGGATGACAATTTCGACCCTGTGCCGCTTGGGGCGCCCGGCGAATTGTTCATCGGTGGCCTGGGCCTTGCGCGCGGCTATCTTAACCGACCGGCGCTAACCGCTGAGCGCTTTGTGCCCGACCCGTTTTCGACGGATGATGAGAATAATACGGTGCCAAGCTGCGGCGTGTTGTATTGTACCGGCGACCGAGCGCGGTTTCGCACCGACGGCGTCATCGAGTATCTCGGACGATTCGATAATCAGGTCAAAATCCGCGGCGTTAGAATTGAGCTTGGCGAAATCGAAAACGCGCTTAGCACACACAATACCGTTAATGCTTGCGTCGCGATGTGTTTACCTCGCGACCCGCTTGATCCTGTTATTCATGCCTACTTCACCAGCAACGAAGAGTCGTCTGAAGAACTACTAGCTGATCTAATGGACCACTTGCGCGGCGTCCTTCCGGCAGCGATGCTGCCGAGTACCATCACTAAACTAGATGAGATTCCGCTGACCCCCAATGGTAAAGCCAATCGAGCGGCGCTACCGATACCCGAACAACAGCAAGAAGTTGTGCCTTTGCAATCATCAACTGAAAAGCGGCTGGCGACCATTTGGCAACAAATCCTAGCTTGCCCGACAGTCTCGCGTGAAGGTAATTTTTTTAGCTACGGCGGGCACTCTCTAGCAGCCACGCGGGTCGTTAGCCGGCTACGCCGCGAACTCAATGTTGAAGTGCCGCTAAGAAGCATCTTCGATTACCCAAGCTTGGTTGCGCTCGCAGAACATATCGATACAATCATTGCAGACAATGCGGATTCGGCATCGACCGCGAACATCCGTGAACTCGACTTAGGTTAACGCAGACAAGTAATGGCCACACCAGAACCAATATCGATGAACAGTAGCGACGATCTCCCGAAGATCGCCAACCGATTTGGTGTAGACGGCCGTCGACTTTTTCATACGGTATTGCTGCTTGCGACAACTATTCCATTATTGAGCTTGCCTGTACTGGCCGCTTTTGATGAACCTTTTGGTAATTCCCTGCTGATGGGTCTGGCAATACTGATTGGCGGCGTTGGCCATGTGGCCAGTACAGCCTCAATTTATAGCGATCGTGCGGCGCGTAAAATCATGGCACCCCACCCCCTAAGATTTCGCCTGGTACCGCTTGCCGCAATTACCTTTACCGCGGCTTCGCTTGCTTGGGGCGGTAGCGTTGTTATCTCAACAAACATCGTTGCGGCGTTTTTCATCGTTCATTTACTCTGGCTTCACTACCACTATCAAAAACAAAACTATGGTTTAGTGGCATTTGCAGGCGCGAGTTCGGGCGTGCGTATACCGCAGACCCTGGTGTATGCCTTGCTCATGCCCGCATTGTCCGGTTGCTTGATAATGATGCCAACATTGGTGGGCGGCGCGCTACCCGAGGTGCAGTTTTTAGGACCTTTGCAAAACACCTTGAGAAGCGCCGGCGAAATCATCTACGGTCTTGGCCTTGTGATGTTAATTATGGTCATCGCGAATCGCGCCGAAGTCTTTCAACGCCCGCTCGTTGCCCTATACACCTTGACAAGCTTTGGATTTTTTCTGCCTGCGTTGCTAATACAGCATCCAGAGTACGCTTTCTGGAGCTACGCCATCGCCCACGGTTTCCAATATCTCATCATGGTGCCCTTACTCATCACCGGCGCGCGCATGCAAATTGGGAAGGTCATTGCATTTCTTGCTTGCGTCATAGCAGGCGGATTGTTCTTGCATAAACTCGCGGGGAATCATGCGCTCTTTCTCTGTGGGATTTTCCTAACTTGGGTGCATTTCGTGCTGGATGCAAAGCTTTGGCGAATGAGCGAGCCGGCGCAACGCAATTTAATCCGCGAGCGTTTTGCTTATCTTTTCGCAAATACGAAATGAGCAATGATTCAGCAGGCCCTATAAGTCGTAAACGCGCGAATTCCGAACGCGCATGGGTTCCAGGATTTGAGTAAAAACAAAGCGATCCAGCGCGGCGACCGACAGTTCGGTAGTGGCCAGCGCCGTCTATTCTGTTTGCCGCCGGCAGGCGCCGGCGCGACTATGTTTACGCCACTCATGACGCTTGATAGTACCGCCGTTGAAATCTGCCCGGTCGCCCTACCTGGCCGCGAACATCGTTTTGCAGAACCCATGCCACCGCAGCTTGATGCATTGGCCGATCACCTAGCCGAGGAGCTTGCGCCTACGGTTGATCGGCCGTATGGCTTACTCGGGTACAGTATGGGCGCGCTTCTCAGCGTAGAACTGGTTCGACGCTGGCGGTCACGCGGCCTACCTGAGCCCGATCTCATGACCGTTATCGCGGCGCGTGCCCCGCACTTACCGTTAGATCGCGAACCACCGTTTCACCAGCTTGACGCTGAGGGTTTTAAACAAGCACTACTTGAACTGGGTGGCACACCGATTGAAATTTTGAATAACCCCGAAGCGATGGCATTTTTCGAACCCGTGTTGCGCCAAGATTTCGCGAATTGCGAATTGCATGAGTTTCAAGCTTTCGAGGCCTTAACCTGTGACATCAATGTATTCGTGGGCGACGACGATTCGCTGGTGTCGATAGAAGACGCTACTGAATGGAAAACAATAACAAGCGGCCCTTTTTCATTAACGGAAATACGCGGTGGACACCTTGTCTCTCCGCAAAACATGCGGCAAATTTTTGAACAAACGCTGCGGAGTCTCAGCGCTAAATAGAAATCGACAGTGACTAGCGAACTAACAATACTGGTTGAGTATCACGTTCGGTTTTCCAGCTTGCTCAAAAGCAACCGCCAAGGCAATCGGCATTTTCGGCCGCATGTTAAATAAGCGAAAATGCCAGCAGACGTTGTTCGTCTGCGCATTTAAATCCTCGATAAGCCGCGGATCCTCTGACGGTTGAGGCAAAATACTGAAGTCCTGTAGCGGGTGAGATAAGCCGATCCCAAGCGCCTTAATGTACGCCTCTTTGAGCGTCCACAATGCCAGAAATCGTAGCGATCCACGCTCATCGTCTGGCTCCCGCGCGAGCCACTGTTGTTCTTTTAAAGAAAAGAACCGCTGAGCAATTTGTCGAAAATCGTTAGGCACGCGGCTTTCAATATCGATACCCACTAGTGGTAAACGGGCGATCGCGCAGACTATGGTCTCATTAGTATGTGACAAGTTGAAATGCAATTCCTGGGTTAACTTTGGCCCACTAATACGCGGTCGACCATGCTCATTCTCACCAAATTGCCACCTGTTTGGCGAATAACCCGCGTAAGCGGAGAGTAGGTGCCTAATAAACGTTCGCGTGGCTTTGGCCCGGGCACGATCAGCAGGGAACACAAACCGTGACACACGTTCACACTCCTCATCACTTATAACGCTGGCATCTAAGGAACCAATATCTTTGACATCGGCATACCAGATATGCACGTCGGTTGCATTTAAGGTTTGCGTTTTAATCAGCAGCGAAGGGTCAGACATGCGCAGCAATATTCCTTCGCGACAAAATGGAAAATCTGATTAACAAAACAATCGTTTTTAAACCTTCCTCGAAAACCAATACATACCAGAGACCAACGACGCCAAACTCCAAGGAAACCGCTAAAAAATACGCCAGCGGTACGCTCAGTGACCACATCATAATCTGCGTGATCAAGACCGGTACAAACGCATCGCCAATGGTTTTTAGGGAATGAAAGATAACGGTATTCAACGACGACAATGGCTGAACCAAAATCGTTAAAAACAATAGTTCGCCGCAGGTTGCAATAATGTCTTTGTTATCGGTGAATAAACTAATTAACGAGTCCGAGAAGCTATACAAAGCTATCGCCAACCCAGTTGTTATTGCGGCCGCGATAAACGCCGATCGCATAACACAAGCGTAAACTTGCTGGTTCTTGCCGGCGCCATGCCGATATCCAACCATCACTTCATTGCTCTGGCTAATTGCCATTAAGACGACAGTTAACACTGCGCTGACGGCAAGTGTAAATGTTCTGCTCAATATCACAGCCACATCGAAGCGGGCGATAAAGCTCACCAAAATCATTTGGTAAAAACCGTAAGCCGTGTTATCCACCGCGCTTGGATAGGAAAGCTTAAGCATGCCACGGAATTCTTTTGCGAGTTGGCGGACGCGCGTGAAAAGATCAAGGCGTATGTGCAGGCGACTTACCACAACATAGAACAACACAGCCGCACCAAACGTGCGAACGATGAGCGTCGCTAGCGCCGACCCTAATACTCCTAGCTCCGGTAATGGCCCGGCACCATAAACCAGCGCATACAACACGCAGAGATAAAGTGAGTATGCTGCGACACCCAAAGCAAGAATGACTTTTGTACGACCGTATGCACGAAGACTACTGCTTGCGGCCATCATGACGCCATTGAAGAAAATCGCGAAAGCGGCAACGCGCAGGTAGATGACGATATCCGCGTAAATAGACGCCGGCGCATTCAACGCGCGCGCGAATAGCTCGGCGCCCAAAAACAAACCAATCGCGACAAACGTGCTAACGATCGCATTTGCAGCAACAGCGGCTTCCGCTATTGTTTTGGCGCCTGCTTCATCGCCGTTCCCCAAGCGACGAGAAATTAGCACCACGGCGCCAACACCAAACATCGCTGATAACTCATAGGCAACCAGCAACACCTGGTTCGACATGCTCACGGCCGCAGCCGCGTTGGCAGAATAGCCACTGATAATGATCGTGTCGGCAAGCGTCACGATAAGGCCAATCATGGCGTGCAAAATCAGCGGTAAGCTAAGTTGAAGAAGTGTTTTGTTGACTGCCGATTGAGACGCCTGGCCTGCAATGGCAGCTTTGGCACTTTCAGCAGATGAGATTTTTGGTGTTGGGGGGGGTTGGGCCATGATGCTAAGTGGAATTAGCGTCTCGGCTCCGGTAATTCCGCTGTGATTAAAATATGCGAGCTGATATTAGCATTCGACGAACACCTTCGTCACATTGGATAGCTTGTAGTGATACACACGCCCACCAGATCAGCGGTTCGCCCCGGACTTGCTCACACTTATTCAAATAATTGACGGTAACATTAACTTAGAGGTCCATTTCGCAATCACCGTGGCGCGCACAAGAACAGCAGCGTAATTGAACGAGGATGTGCCCACCACGGACTGACGCTAGCAATTCTTCCCGACGGTCTCTAGATCTATCTAAGGAGGTATCGAGCGAGCTTAAGACGCCATCGCATCCTCCCCCGCGAGGATGGTGAATTCAGAATCGCTACCGGCTATCCGGCTATCGAGATATGGCTTGTAGGCAGGATCATGATAGAACGCCTCGGCCGCTTCTTTGGATGGCCATTCTAGTATCACGAATACATCCGGCTTTTCGGTGTCTCCCTCAAGTTGTTCTAACTGCGGGGTTCTTGCCAGATATTTGCCACCGTGCTTGTGCACTAAGGCGGTGACGTTTTCAATATAAGCTGGCACCCAACCGTCATCTTTAAGTTTCACTTTAGCAACTGCGTAATAGGTCATGTCGGTTCCTCTTTTGAATCGGTTAAATAGAATTTGTGCAAGCGGTATTGTGCTTAGCTTTTATCAGGCGCCGCAAGACGCCCGCTTTATTGCCTAACAGCAGGAGAACTTCTCGGACGTTGCCGACTTCAATATCATGCTTACCTGCCAAATCGGATTGTAAGATCTCTTGGCACACAATTTGGTGACCCTTGAGAATAAATCACAAAGGTGATCACATTCACTCAGCGTTTCCACGCACAACGACAACCAAATAACTGCCATCGTAAAAGTGCGGGCGACCTGCCCTTGGCAGGAGAACGACGCGCGAAAACGCAGTCACGCCCACATGTTCCACACCCGTCCAGTACCAGCCGTCTGCAGTGTTTGGCAGCATGAGGGAGGTATCCGTGGGTGTTTCGCGGGCCGTTTCGCGCGCAACCGATACCAATTCACTTAATCTCGGCAGTCGCCAATCGTCGAACCCGCAAAGACGCGCGGCATTAACCGCTTTCACGTAGGCTTCGGTGTTACATGAGTTTTCTTCCATGGCGTGGCGAATACACTCACCGCTCGTTGAATCGCGATAACCAATCCAACCACCGTTGGTTTCGGGATTACTGTCGTAGGGCGTGTAAGTCCATTGTCTGTCGCGCAATCCGCCGTCAGTAGTTTTAATTTCCCACATTAGTCCCGTGGTATCGTCCCTGACACAAGCCCAGTCTGATTTTGTCGAACCCAGCAAAGCATTTTTCTCTAAAGTGGCGCCGCTATTTGCGATCTTGGTGTAGGGCCTAGGATTTTCCGCGTGCGCAGCCGCCAGAAAAAAAACGGCCGCGAACAGACATAGGCCCGCCGCGGCGTTAAGACATGGTTTTCTCATCGCTACTTAGTGACTTGCGACCTTGGCACCTGCGGGCATAGGTTCACCGGGATCAATGCATAACAATTCGGGCACGCCGCCTTCAAGCGCGCTAGCCGGGATGGGGTTGTTTGAAGAACATGCCCAACCTTCTTTGGTGAACGTGAAGTCACGCGTGTAGGTGCCTTTCAATGGCATGGGATACGCAACGAAACGTTCTTCTTCACGAATGAATCGCCATGACACATCAACCATCGTATCGTTAACCCAGATATCCTGCGTGTAGGGGTTTACTGCTAAAGCGTAAGGCGCTGGAATTTCGCCAGGTGCGTAGCGCGGCAATTCGTAGACTTTCGCATCCATGGTTTGAATATCGACGCGCGCGATGTCACCTGATGAAAAACCGGCAATCCACAAGTAACCCGCCGCATCAAAACGATGCCGACGTGGACCCAATACCGGTGAATCGAATTCCTTAATCTCCAAAGTTTTCGCATCAATTCGCCCAATCTTGTCCGACGCAAGTTTGGTGTACCACACGTTGCCATCCACGGGACTAACCGCCATGCCATAAGGCACTGTTGTACCAGCCGCGCCGAAGGTCGGTGACTTCGGCAGGCTCAGGACTTTTGTTTTACCCGTTGCTGGATCGAAGCGCCCGATTTGATCGGAAAATGCAATTGAGAACCAGATAATGCCATCTTTGGCGGCGCGAACGGTATGCGGATAGAGCACATCACCGCCAATGTCGTGGCTCTTAAACGACGCATCTTTTGGATCGAATACCGTAATCGCCGAACCAATTGAATCGGTTAGGTAGAACTTACCGTCTGGTCCTTCAGCAAGACTATGCGGTGCTCGCGAAATGGTTAACCCATAGGGCGAAGGTAAACCGCGTTTTGTGAACGCCCCGCCCGGTGGCATACCTTCTGCGGGTAACTCAAAGTGCTTCACTTCGTTGGTTTTAAGATCTGCTTCAATGACTTCGCCAGCAAACATTTCTGAGATGTAGACCTTGCCATTCTCTGGGTGATACTCGGCGTCGTGCGGTACCACCGCGTCTGGCAACGGCCATTGATAGATCTTGGCGTTTTCAACCATTTCATCAAAAGGAATATGCGGCTTAGAGGTAGCTAACTTTTTGCCATCGAAAGCGTCGGACAACATTTTTGAGCGATGCTTAATACTGTCTTCATCGGCATTCGCCCAGTAACCATGCATGCGCTGCACGGTTGGCATCCAGCCTTCGGGACTGCGAGGATAGCGAGTAAATTCATTGCCGAGTTGGTGGCAACTTAAACAATCCCGCGCAAAATTTGAGCGCGAAAACGGTTCGCTTTCATCGCTGTCGAAAGCGATCATAGAAAAATGCGATAAAGATGGATGGTCGTCCGAAATCGCTTTAGCGTCGGTCAACTGAGGCAGTATTGCATCAACGGTTTCTTGTTTGCCTGTTTGAACGTTAAGGTCGAGCAATTTGTCATCATGATAGCGCTTGCGAAATCGAAGTTGCAGCTCACCGCTGCGCTCGGTCTGCAATAGGTATTCGCCTTGCTTGTTAGTAAACACAGACTGACCAAGTCCGTCGTCGTCTTTTAAAGTGACCATCGCTCCCCAAATGGCGCCACCACGATCATCGGTGACCTTACCCGTATAAGTGGCCGCGAAGCTGGACCCGCATAGCAGCCAAGCCAGAGATACGGCCAGTAAACCGAACCAAAAATTATTCGTCAGCGTTCTCATATTGCTTCCCTCAAGAGCCAGCGTTGTCGCTGGACCAAGCAAATTAGATTTTTCGTTATG
>JBCCFA010000003.1:0-26785 GCA_039029975.1 Pseudomonadota bacterium | reverse complement strand
GTATCCCTAAAACAACAAGCGTTAGATGCCGCCGAGAAGGCAGATTTTTATCAGGTACGCTACGAGGCGGCGCGTGAAGGCCTACCGCCTACGCCTGTCGAGCCGCATGAAATTAAAACGGCGGTGGATGCGGTCGGAAAGCTACGCCACTACAAGAGTTCGCCGCTCGCATTGATGCTTGCTTTAAGTAAGCCGCTGGGCGCTTACCCGCAAACACAACTTGATAGAATTCAGTGGCGTTCATCTTTAGATCCAAGTGATTCGGTTGAAATTCAAGACCGTAGGCGCCGGGAAGAAAACGTTACCACTATTGAGAAGTCCGCACTGTACTCGCATTACAATATTGCGGTTATTGATGCACACCTTATCGATTTTAATGGCAACTATCGCGAAGCGATTGATCTCGTGGAGAGTTTCGCAGATCGACTAAGAGACCAGCCAAACGTTCATGCGATAGAGATAGTCAACTATCCACTCGATGTTGAGTCGGGCGCCAGTCTAGCGGGTCTTGCCACCGATGGTAATGAAAGCCCAGAAGCATTTTTCTCACTTAAGGTAGTTTTAGGAATTCCCGATGGCGGAAAAGAAACTTGATATAAGTGTCCTGCGCGGCGCCTTGGGCGTTTTCGTCATTTGTTTGGTCGCGGCAGGACTAATGTTAGCGGCGAGTTTTTATTTTCGCGATCAAATGAGTAGCGAATATAAAACCCATCAAGCAAGATTCCGAGATATTAGTCGCAAGTATTTATCGGTAGATGAAGAGGAGCGAATCATCGCCGACTACTTGCCGGAATTTCAACACTTGTTTGATACCGGGGTGTTGGGACAGGAGCAACGCTTAAGCTGGTTGGAATCTTTGAAGATTGCTGGCTCCGAAGTGAAACTGCCAAAACTGGGTTACGAAATTCAAGCGCAAAGCGAATTCGAATCGGAATTACCCATCACCACGGGCTCATTCGATATTCGCACTAGCGACATGGAGCTAAATATGGGACTCCTGCATGAGGGCGATCTTTTTAGTGTGTTATCGGTGCTGGAAACGAACGCGGATGGTTTGTTTTCGGTCTCCCATTGCGACATGAAGCGCGCCGGTACCGCGGCAAGGCGAGAAACGATCAGCGAAAAAATCGAAGCCGTATGTAAATTGCGCTGGTACACGCTCGACCTAAAAGGTTCTCGGGAGTTATCGCTATGAGCAATAGAACCGCATTGATTTTTGGGTTAACGCTTGCGGTCGCAGGTGTTCCCTTGCCAAGTGGCGCGGAGACTGGTGCTGAATTAGGACGAATTTTCCTCACGCCTGCGGAGCGCATGCAGCTCGACAAACAACGTGTTGAGTACCACGAGCCTACTAAGCCTGAGGAAATTAAGCAGACACCTGTTGTCATTGAACCGCTCATTGAGGAAGAACCCGAAGTTGTTGATTCAATTGCATCGACGCTGGAAATTAATGGTTATGTGAAACGTCAGGGCACCAGCGGTACCGTGTGGGTCAATGGGGCGAGCAGTTACGACGGTGATTTGTTTACTAACGGTGTCGATCACTTGGGTACAAAAATAGTTGGCCGACAGGTTCGCATTGCGCCAGTTAACGGCGACAAAGTGATTTACGTCAAACCGGGTCAAATCTATCAACCAGGTGATGACGCGACTAGCGACACTTATGTTCGCGCCGATCGAATCATAGAAGCCGAACCGTCACCTTAAGTCAAACTGTGAGCTGTTTAGTAGCCAAACGTCGCGGTTTTATCTAACTTTGTGAGATGTTTCTTGAGATCCATAGGAATATCTGACTTGCAGCCTTTAACCAATGTTAACCGTTTAGGTACGCCCCTACCCGCGCGTCAGCGTGGTGTCGTGCTGCTTTCGTTCATGCTTGTGGTGATCGCGGCCGCGAGTTTTGTCTTGCTTAAAGGTTTGAATGAAGCGAGTCAAGGCAGCAATGGCTTTGGCGAAAATAATACCCGTGCAGTGCTCAAAGAGGCGAAGGCCGCCCTAATCGGGTATTCGATTAGTTACCCTGATCATCCAGACCATGTCACCACAAAGGGACCGGGGCGGTTACCGTGTCCTGATTATCAGCACACAACGGGACAGAATATTGGTGAAGCCGATGCCTGTTCCCTTGGTTCGGAAACAGGTTTGTTTCCCTTTCATACCATCAAAACGAATGAAATGGTCGACGCGAGCGGGACTCGCCTCTGGTACGCGGTGTCGGACAACCATCGTTCGTCTGGTGGTGGGGTAGTGAATAGTGACACGGCAGGAACGTTGAACGTCGACGCGGAAAACGACATTGTCGCGGTGATTATTGCGCCCGGCGCTGCGATTGCCAATCAGAACCGTAGTTTGAGTGAAACCGAAGATCATTACGACATCGATCAGTACCTTGAAGGAGAAAACGCGACGGCCGGCGACAATCTCTTCACGCGTATCAGTACGGAATACGTCAACGATGAAGTTATCACTATCACCCGCGCTGAGTTAATGGCGGCAGCTGAAAACCGCGTGTTGAGCACGGTTAGCCGTGCATTGAATCAATACTTTGACGACCCGGATGGTGATGACAACAATGGAAACGACCCAGACTGTCCAGCTGGGATTAATGAATGCGACAACGCTTATCCCTGGTTGGCACCCTTTACGAACCCTGCGTTGAGCGATTATGAAGCGGTGGTCGGTACTCGCGATGGACACATCCCCGTGGTCACGAATGGCCGTTCATTTTCCACAATGATCAATTTCGATTGGGATATTCCAATCGACGGCACCTATGCGGGCAGCTCCACGTTTGACCCCACGAATAGCTGCGCGCGAGTTGCGGTTTGTGATGTTGGCGGCGTTAGTACCCAGCTACCCATTGGGGACGGGGACGCGACCTGCACTTGGCTAGGTGTCCGCTCATTAAACTGCTCTACGGTTGAAACCGTCGATCTGCCGAGCGGCGATCAATTGGAGCGTGAATACACATTCGAATTTACTAACATCTCGATGACCGTAGATCCACCAACGGCGACTGCGCCGCGGCGCTTGAATTACGTACTACCGGATAATGGGCGGATACCGCCAGATGTGAGCCTGGCTAGAATCACCTTAAGCGATAACATCATATTCATGGGCGGAGGTCGAGAAGACAGAGGCACGGTTAGCTTAACCCTCACGCCAGGGGACAGTGTGAATTTTTTACGCTTACAAGGTATGACGTTCGATTTGGAAATTGATAACGATGACGTCATGTATCCCACGGTTGCTACAGACCTCGAAAGCTCATCGCCAGGGGAATTACCAGCGTGGTTCTTTGAAGATGAATGGCATCACTTAGTTGTCGTGTCCTATGCACAAGCAGAAGAGCCCGACGATCTCGACGCCAACTGTGTTGCCGATGGCAGTTGTTTGTCCTTATTTTGGGATCGTGAAGGTGATAAACCAGACAGCAATCTAAACCAGGTTCGTGCAGTGGCGATCGCCGCGGGCGGCGATCTCACCGGCTCGCGACCAAGCGCTGTGCTGTCGGATTATTTTGAAAACCAAAACGCGACGCAGGGCGATTTGATGTATTCGAAAATCGATGGCGTTACCAATTTTAACGACCAAATCAAGGTACTCGATCCCGATGGATAGAAAGTTTAATCGCGGCTTTACTTTGATCGAAATCACCATCGTGTTGTTTATCGTGGGACTACTAATTGCTGGCCTGCTCGGCCCACTTGAAACGCAGCTCGAAGCTCGAGACCGAATTGCCACCACGGAAACGATGGATGAAATTATTGAAACACTTTACGGATTTGCCATCACAAATGGGCGCTTGCCGTGCCCCGATGATAGAAGTGATGGTGATGGCATTTCAGATCCGCCGTTTAATCCCGCTGATATCACCACCGCGACCTGCACAAACGATGAGGGTTTTCTCCCGTGGGTGGAACTCGGCATCCCGCAAGGGGACGCTTGGGGAAATCGTTTCACTTATCAAGTGAGATCCCCGCATTTTACCTGGCCAGAATCTGATGGCGTATGTGACGGTAATACGGCACCTCAGGAACTCGATTTGTGCGCCGAAGGTGATATTAATGTGCAAACACGGGGTGATGACCCGGGAACGACACCTGGCATCGAAGGTAAGGCGACACCGAATTTGGCAACCGAACTGCCGGCAGTATTGATTTCTCATGGTCGGAACGGATTCGGTGCGACCGCGATAACAGGAATCGCTCGTCCTGCACCGCCGGCAGTAAACCTAGATGAGATAGAAAATACGAACGGCGATCAAACGTTCATGTCCCGAATTTTTGTCGATGAAAATGCCGGTTGCGCAGATGACTTTGACGAACTTGTAACGCTTTGCGAATACGACGATATCGTTAAATGGTTGTCACCCGCATTGCTGAACAACCGGATGGTGATCTCGGGTCAGCTACCTTAAATTGTTTCTTTGTTCGATAGCTCGAAGCAAACGTTGCCGCGCTCATTCGATTTCAATCTCAAATGAAATCCCGCGAGCTTGGCCTGCTTAAACGCTTGATAAAGACCAATCCCCAAGCCGTTATCCGAATCCACCGGCCGCACGAATAACTGATTGGCGATGTCGTCGGCGATTGGTGCGCCATTGTCGCCTACCGTTAGGCTTATCAGTCCTCCTTCCAAGCGAAAACTCACTGACGCTTCAATCTCTGGCTCGCTGTTAGACTTGTGTCGAAAGTTATCCAATAAATTGTCTAGCACGCTTTCGAAAAAATCCGCGGGAATATTTTCATCGCTGATAATGTCACTATGGAAGGTAATATTCGATGCTGGTCTGGCAGCACAAACTTCTTGCCACCAGGTTCGTGCGGGGCGCATATCAGATTCGGATGCAGTCGGTCGTTGGAGCTTATCCAAGGCTAATTGCAGGCGTTGAGTGATTATCGGTAATTGGCGACGGAGTAGCGACAAGCGCTCGTTATTGCGCTGCTGGTCCTCATCTTGCATTTCATCACCCAGTGCAGAGGCGGTGGTTTTTAACGACTGGAGCAAGTTCTTAATGTCGTGCGTCACGCGAGCGCCGGTTTCGTGCACGGCGTGCATGTGTGCCTGATCGGCATGCTCAATTTCCCGGACCTTAGCCGTATAAAACTGCGTGAGCAGTTGGATCAATAAGTGGCAATGGATTAACAAGGCTGGCCCAACGGGACGGTCGGTAAACAAGGTCACTGATAAATCTGCAACAGTTAGCTCGGTGCGATACTCTGCTTCTTTACCATCGTTGCCGCTCCGCGCGTCGAGTTGCCATTTGGCGCCTTCGATCCACGTCATGTTCGTGAGTTCGCTAATTGCGGCATCCAAAAACCGATCGGGATCGGGTTTCGCATCGCTAAGTTCGGCAAGTGAAATTAGCCAAGCTTCGAACGGCGTGCCAATATTGAGTACTGATTTCTCCCACAACGCGCCTAATCCGCCACCACTGGCCGGTGAAAACATCCAGCTGATAATCAAAAGGAAAAAACTAACAGCAAGTAGTGAGCCAATAAGGGCAACCGGATAATCAATCGCTACCTGATAAGTCATTAGTACCGCACTGATAGAGAGTAGCGCGGTAATGAGTGCAATTGTTACGCCGCGAAAAAAATCCACTGGAAAGGTTTCGCGGGTGCCTGTTATAGCGGTTGGGAAAAAAGCCAACGCGACCGGTAATAGCACCCAAGCCAATTGAAAAGTATTCACCACTGCGCGGTTAATCTTTTCAATGCGGAAAATGTGCGGTACGCATTCGATCAACAAAATCGAAATGAGAAAAGTTAAGGCAATCATGTAGGCAATACGCGCCTGGCGGGTGTAAAAAGAGCGCCCGGCAACGATCCCGATCAACAGGATCAACCAGAAGAACATGAGCCACCAGTTGAGCGCAGTGACAAATACACCAACGAATACAACAATAAACGCAGTGGAGGTCACATCCAAGCGTTGATCGCGTTGCCAGATAGGTTGCCACAGGAAGAATAAGCCAAAATGGACGCTTAACAGCGAAGCAGACACGGCGCTGCCGAAATCGCTGAGCACGGCAAGGCCTAGGGCCAACAGCATCGTTGCCATGATCCAATGATCGTAGCGATGATCGAGTAAGGTCGAAACGCTAACAATTTGGCGTGTGGTCTTGGCAGTCATATCGTTATATGAATAGTTTTCAGCCGTCGAGAGACGCGTAGTATTATGCGTGATAAATTGACTAGGCCCAACGGCAAACCAATCGATCACTGAAAATTATCTAACTATTCCAGCAAACAATATTTACCAATGCCAAATGCGTTGATACCAATATTTCGATTTACCGCCATAGAAGTAATGCGGACGCGTATCTGGTTGTTTGGCCTGATTGTGGTCGCGATCGTCTACGCAATTGGTCAGTTCGCGTCATCGCTAGCGATTACCGAATCGCTTGAATATCGCATTGTGACCTACGTGACGCTAATACGTTTAAGTGCCGTATTTATCGTCGCGCTATTTGTGGCGAGTAGCGTCATTAGAGATTTCGACGATGGTGTTTTCGATTTTGTCGTTTCGCGCTCTGTATCGCGGGCAAGCTGGTATGGCGCCAAGTTAGCAGCCTTTAGCGTTATCGTTGTTATTTTTGCCGCGATTTGTCTTTTGCCTCTATTTCACTTTGGCGCAACACATATTTGGCTTTGGTGGTACGGTTTTGCCGCTGAACTCGTGATTGTCGCCGCAGCCTCTCTGGCGTGCGCGGTGACCTTGCGGTTCACCACCGTGGCCGTGTCGGCGGTAATCGCATTTTATGTATTAGGTCGCGTGATCAGTGCCATGGTACTTATGAGTGAAAGGGCGGCGAGCGAAATTGCGCAACCGGTGAATAAAATTATTGCTCAGTTTGTGCAGAATTTAGCCTACCTGCTACCCGATCTAAGTCGTTTTGCGTCGGTTAAACCATTAATAGATAGTCATTCGGCAACGATGGACCTATCCTATGTCGCGATCCAGATGCTGGTCTATTGCGCGTTTTTATCTTGTATCGGTATGTTTGATCTTCACCGTAGAAATTTATGACGCGAGCAAGCGAGAGAAGCATTCGAGCGGTTCCCGCATCGATAATTATCGCCTTAGTGATTTGCGCAAGCCTGCAATACGTCGTGCAAAAAAACTTGAGCGACTTAAGGGCAGATGCGCGTTCGCTTCCGCCGCCGCCTTCTATCGAATTCGCCACCCTCGCGAGTCTCGATTCACCGATATTCGCCGCACAACTGATAATGTTGAGGCTGCAGAGTTTCGACGTGCAACCCGGTATTAGCCTGTCGTTTAAATCATTGGACTACGAGCGCGTGATTGCTTGGCTGGCAGTGATTTTAAAATTAAACCCAGACGGTCAGTATCCATTACTTAGCGCGGTGCGCGTTTATGGCGAAGTTCAAGACCCAGCGCGGCAGCGGCGAATATTGAACTTTGTGCGCGACGAATTTGAAAAAGACCCTACGCACCGATGGCCGTGGCTTGCCCACGCTGTTTATGTGGCAAAGCATCGTTTAAAAGATAATGCGTATGCTTTATTGCTAGCGGAGCAGCTTGCGGCGCATCAAGATAATTCCTCGATTCCTTCCTGGGCTCGGCAGATGAATATTTTTGTGTTGGAAGACATGGGTGAGCTAGAGAGCGCCAAAGTGTTGTTGGGCGGCCTGTTAGACAGCGGCAAAATTACCGATCCGCACGAGCAGTGGTTTTTGTCTAATCGCTTAGCCGAACTCGAGCAACAAATCAGCGAGCAAACAAAGGCTAAAAATAAGCGCTAGCGTGTAAAACTGGTTACGCCATCAAAAGACGGACTATTGGTTGATCGATAATCTTTTATTCTCTCGCGCATCAACGCGTAGTAGATTTGGTCGTGACTAAGCCTAGCGAGCTCTGCGAACGATTCGTCAGCCGTGTCCCAGTCGCCAGCGTAATATGCGTTTAGCGCGCGCTTGTGCTCATTTAATAAATTATGCGAAAAACCACCTTGATCAAATAAGGGTTCATACAATCGAGTGGGTAAACCTTTGCCCTTCACTCGGACATGATCGAGCTCTCGAAACTGAATTTGTGGATTGGCGAGGCGCGTAGCCTCTCCAACAATGATTTGAGTGCCGTATAAGCGCGTCAGCGCCTCATACCTAGCGGCAAGGTTCACAGCGTCGCCAATGACGGTGTAAGCCAGGCGATAACGAGAGCCCATGTTGCCGACATTCATGGTGCCGGTATTCACGCCAATCCCAACGTCTAGGTAGGGCCATGACCTTTGTGCAAAAATTTCGCGCAATCTCGGTAAGGCTTGGGTCATCGCTCGGCCGGCCGCTAGCGCGCCCGTTGCGTGATCAGCACGCTGAATAGGAGCGCCCCAAAACGCCATGATGGCATCACCAATGTACTTATCAATTGTTGCGCCATGTTCGCGCAATATATCGGTCATTTCGGTGAAATAGGTATTCAACAGGTCAGCAAGTTCGGTGGGTTCCAAGCGTTCTGACATATCGGAGAAATTTTTAATGTCACAAAACATCACGCTAAGCTCACGTGACTCTCCGTTGAGATTGATTTGGTCAGGCTGCGACGCGATTTTGGTGACCACCGCGGGTGGTACGAACTGCCCAAACATATCGATAATTTTCTGCTTTTCATGTGTCTCCAAAAAATAACCGAACAGTACGTTAATCGAAAATAGAATAAGAATGGTGAGTAGCGTGAATTCCAACGGAACCACGCCAACATTCGCGGCATTTTTATACGCGACATAAAACGCTAACGTGCTGGCTAAGAAAGTCACCGCCGACGCGACAATCGGCGATGCCGTTGGTAACACCGCACACAACACCAAGCCGCAAAATAAAAACACCATAAAGTCCATTTGCTGTAATACAGGTGGCAATTCCCATTGCAGTAATATTGTCGACAAGAGATTTTTATGGACTTGAAGGCCAAGCGCTTCGAAAGGCGAAAAATGTAATACCCCCAAAGCATTTAGCATAAAGACAGTGAATATCCCCCAGATCAGTGCTCGCCGAATTAACTTCGAATTAGTGGTGAACGGGGTTTTCATAGGTTAGTCGTCGAAATTATTCGATGAATCACAGGTAGATGAGTACAAGGTGTTGGGCGATGGTTTGTCGAAATTTCAACAAGCTGTCTGTTGAAATTTCGACAAAGTTGTCTAACAAATGACGATTTTAATAACTTATCCGGAACGAGCCTTTAATAATCAATAACTTAAGTAGTGGCACGAATCATGCAAATACCTAAAGCAACAATGACTGAGACAAAATAATAGGCCCCATCATGCGCAGTATTAACAAACAACGTGGTTTTACTTTAGTCGAAATAGCGATTGTTCTCATTATTATCGGCTTACTTCTAGGCGGCATCTTGCAGGGACAAGAGTTGATTGCAAGTGCGAGGGTTCGCAACATTGCGGATCAGAACTCAGGCGTTCAGGCCGCTTACTACGGATTTATTGACCGTTATCGACAGGTGCCAGGTGATTGGAACAATACCAATGCGGCACAGGCCATCCCGGGCGTGACTGTCGGTGGTAACGATAGCGGCCGGTTGGATGATGTGAGCGGCAACCATTGGACCGAGCCATTAGCGTTATGGCACCAGCTTTCTCTAGCAGGCTTCATTCAGGGTAACTATATCGGTGGCACAGCTGCACCAACTGCGGCAGATTCGGATCGCGCCCCCCGAAACGCGTTCAACGGCTTTTTGGCGATGTATCGATCTGACGATTACGCGGGCACCGCCTCTGAGCGCCTGAATCTGGTCCTCGGTGCAGGGGTCCCTGTAGACATCTTGCGCGAACTCGATTTGAAAGTTGACGATGGTTTACCGGAAACTGGTGTATTGCGCCATGCTTTATCAACCGGGGCTGATCTCGGCGCTTTGGGAGAATCTACCGCGAACTGCGTTGATACTTCCACGCCGCCAGTATGGAATATTGCGGGCAACGAAACGCTTTGCAACGCGGTCTACCTTTACTAAGCGCAGAATCACTTATCCGTTTGTAGCACGAAGCCCGCGCAAATCGCGGGCTTTTTTGATCGAAACCTTTAATCGAATACTGATAGCTTAATGACTCAACCCCTCGCTATATCCGCGCTTAAAAAATTCTTCGGTAATAAGCCCGCGGTATCTAACGTGAGCTTCGACATCCAAGCGGCGGAAATTGTTGGTCTGTTGGGCGTGAATGGTGCGGGTAAGTCGACGCTCATAAAAAGTATGCTAGATCTGACCGAGATTGATGATGGTGCGATTGAATTGTTTGGCGAAGCTCATCGGTTAACCGCGTCGCGGCGCAATTTAAGTTACTTACCAGAGCAATTCCGTCCGCCCTACTTCGCGACCGGTCTAGACGTACTCAATATGGTCGCGGGGATTGATGGCGTTCAATTCAAGCAGGTTGATATTGCGCAATATTGTGAATCCTTAGCGCTAGATCAAGCAGTCTTGCACCAACCATGCAAGACATACTCAAAGGGTATGCGCCAAAAGTTGGGGTTAATAGCATGTTTGCTGTCGAATAAATCACTGTTGATTCTCGATGAACCAATGAGCGGATTGGACCCATTGGCGAGGCGTTTATTTAAAGATTGCATTATTGAACAGCGGGCTAAGCAAAACGCTGTGTTGTTTAGTACGCATCTTTTGGACGACATCGAAAGTGTTTGCGATCGCGTGCTTGTTCTGGATCAAGGCCAACTCAAATTCGACGGGCCGATAGCGAAACTACTGGAAACAACGGGCAAAGCCACGCTAGAAAGCGCATTTCTCACCACGATCGGCAAATAACTCGATTTTTCCTCGCCTAATCGAACGGTAAAGATTTCCGCAAATTTACCGCTATAGGGTTGGGCTTGGCAGGTTTTGCGAGGCCCGTAACCGCGTTTGGTCGCTAAACACGCCAACCAATTGATTATTACCCCACGAAATGACGAATATTCACCCTGGACTCGCCCGCGCGCTGCTTGAGCAATTTCCTGCCGGCGTTGCACTCGCCGATACCGAAGATCGGATCGTTTGGGTGAATGATGCATTTGCGGAAATGATTGATTTGCCGGCGGTCGATATTATCGGTGTGGCGATTCAACATTTGCCGTTACCTAGATTGGCCAGCAATTCAAGCGCAGACGTGGGTGGCGACGGCGAAGCGCAAATCGCGGTTAAAGACCGACTCGTAGTCATCGCTCAGCCTTTTCAGACTAAACAACAGCATGGCAAGATTTTGATGCTGGTGAATCGCGGCCACGCGCTTGTGTCTTTTCTTAATGCACTATCTGCAGGCAATGTTACCGCGGCGAGCGATAATGGCATGCTCACCAACACGGCATTGCGCCACCGCTTAGAAATTGAGATTTCCCGTAGCAGGCGTTATATGAATCCGCTGTCATGCATTGTGATTCGCTTTAACGAGCGGATTAAAGATCGCAGTGTGTCGCTAAACGATGTACAGCGCGAAATTGCAAGCATGCTGAAAAGCCAATTACGTTGGGTGGACGTATTGGGCGAATGGGACAGCTCGTCGTTGGTGGTCATTTTGCCTGAAACCACTGAGATTGCGGCCACGATTTTGAGTACAAAACTTGAAATGGTTATCGAAGCTCAATGGTCCCTAGAGAAGGCGTATCTCCCGATCCATTGGGGTATCAGTAGCTGGCGCAAGGGTGACGATATCAACCGACTTGTCCGGCGCGCAGACAATCGCCATTCGAAAAATTTAGACGCGAAATAACTAGTTTTCGCTGGGAACGAGATGCTTAAGCGTCGAGCAGTTCGTAACTGTGGGTAACATTCGCCGCTTTCGATAACATGATCGAGGCCGAGCAATATTTTTCGGCGGATAGATCTATGGCTCTTGCCACTAACTTTTCACTTAATGCTTTGCCCGCGACTTTAAAGTGCAAATGAATATCGGTGAATACTTTAGGAATTTCCTCGGCTCGCGTGCCAGAAACTTCGCACAGGCAATCGCTCACCTCTTGGCGGCTTTTTTTAAGAATGGTCATTACATCAAATGCGCTGCACGCGCCAACGCCCATCAGGATCAGCTCCATCGGCCGCATCCCTTCATTATTACCGCCCGCTTCAGGTGGGCCGTCGACGGACACTTGGTGCCCATCCGGGGTTTGACCGGTAAATTTGACGCCGTTTTCCCAAATAATGGTAGTTTTCATCGGAAATTCTTACGGATCAGGCCTATTATTTGAACTAAACTATTATACACAGGCACCTTAGTTCTTCCGGCAAGGAAACGAAGAACTTCAATGAATTTGATATCTTAGGTTGGTTTTCTATACTCAACCGAGGATAAACATTAGGCACTACTCGCAGCACGGTCACTAGCCCATGACAGTTCAACGTGCGCGAAGCGGGGTAATAAAAAATGAATAGTACCGCAGAAGCGATACAACAGACCGGCAATGAGGCGATTCAGCGTTTCCTGGAGCATTGCCACCGAAAGCAGTATTCAGCAAAAAGCACCATTATTCGCCAAGGCGATCCGTCGCACGAACTGTACTACATCATTAAAGGTTCTGTGACGGTGATGCTGGAAGACGAAGAGGGTCGCGAATTGGTTTTGGCTTACCTTAACCCAGGCGATTTTTTCGGCGAAATGAGCTTGTTTAATGAGCACAATAATCGCAGCGCGCTGGTCCGCGCAAAAACGCAATGCGAAGTCGCGCAAATTAGTTACGACAAGCTGAAAAGCATGTCGACAGTCTTTCCTGATCTACTGTTCGCGATTTCATCACAGTTAGCCAATCGCTTACGTAAAATGAATCGCAAGATTGGCGACCTGGCGTTCATGGACGTGTCTGGTCGCGTGGCGCGGTCGCTGTTGGATCTTTGCAAAGAACCCGATGCAATGACTCACCCCGACGGCATGCAAATTCGCATCACCCGTCAAGAGCTTGGTCGCATTGTCGGTTGTTCGAGAGAAATGGTTGGACGCGTTTTAAAGACTTTAGAAGAACAACACCTGATCAGTGTGTCCGGCAAAACGATTGTGGTGTTTGGGGTACGTTAAGTAGTCGCACCAAACGAATTCATCCGTTCAAAAAGAAAGCGCTACTGTTAACTGGCAGTGGCGCTTTTTCTTTTTATGGCAACTGATTTACCGACCCATTCTGGTACTGGTAAGGATTGCTGGGCTTCAAACATTTGCTGGTAACGCGGCGCGACGTCTTTGGCGAACGGGCAGCTTTTACGTAAAGCGGTATCAAAACTAATGGACAGGGTTTCTTGGGTGGAGAGTAAAGTATCGACCCGATACATTTCCTGATAGATATGGCAACGTTTGCCGTCGTAGTTGAGCAGCCGAGTCTTGATTCGTAGTTTTTCACCGAGTGCCGCTTCTTGCTGATACGTGATGTGGGATTCCAGTGCGACAGTAGATTTCTTCTCACGCTGAATGTAATCCAAATCAATACCGATAGTTGCCTTAAAAGCATCGATACCTAAATCAAACGCCGCGATGTAGTAGGCAACGTTCATGTGATCGTTGTAGTCCAGCCACTCGGGCAGGACCTCGGCTTCGGTGGTGACAATACCGTCTGACGGTAGCGGTGCGAGTGTCATTTGCGTATTTGTGTTGCTTCGGGCGACGAATAATACCGAAATGTCGCTAGACTCGGAAATTGAGCTTCAGATCTTGACAGTTACCCGGCCAGAGCGGAAGATCGCCGTCCCGCCAAGGGATGACAGATAACAACTTATCATGTGGCTATGTAGCTCAGTTGGGTGAGGGAGAACCGAAAGCGGAGCTTTCGCAGTCGAGCGAACGCTCGGACAGGAGTCCGAGCCGGTGTATTACGAAGTCGAATACGCCGCGTCAGGGATGACAGATAAAAACCTATCATGTGGCTATGTAGCTCAGTTGGTTAGAGCACAGCATTCATAATGCTGGTGTCGGTGGTTCAAGTCCACCCATAGCCACCATTTCATCAAACACTCATCAGCTTCTCTTTTCCACTTCGCATTTCCGTAACGGAAATAGGAGTCAACAGGTAAGGTACGAGTGTGCTGATTTTCGATGTGTGGTTGCCTCGTTCTCAGGCGCCATTGTCCCTACCCGCGTGTCGTTCGGTGCGCGAAAAACGTGCTCTTCTACCCAGACATCAGGCATGGCATCACGAATGTTTTTATATTCGCCCTGGGTCGGGCAGATGGTTGGCCTCTCCATATAATCATGACCAACGCTGACAAGGCTCTCTGATTTCTCGATTGTTTGCTTCCCGTTGCTCTAGCGCAGCGGGAATATCACGCGCATTTGTTGCGGGCAATCAGTGCAAAGACAGTATCCTAACTCAACTGTTTTCTCTATTTGATAAAATGTGGTTAATCTCGTGTGCTGCGAACCGTAGTAGAATCAGGGTCGCGCCGTAGCGAAATCACAGGACAACAACAGTCCATCATGCCAATCACATACACTTATTACCCCAACGAAAAAGTCGTCATGGAGCACCCGTCCGGAGTAATAACATTCGACGAAGTCGAACATTATTTTGAAAAAGTCTGGAATGATGATGAAATTCCGTCGGGCGTTGTTGACGTAATTTCTTTCGAAGAAATCGAAAGCTTTGAAGGAGAATCGTGGAAGGTGAAGGAGATCATGAATAAACCCAATAAAAAATATATTGCGGTTATATTTGTGGCTAGTGAACCTTATCACTTTGGCATGGCGAGAATGTTTCAGTCGATTATCGAAAGCACAAACACGGCGGTGGCGAAAATCGTGTCGAATACTGATGAGGCGTTCCAGCAAGCAAGAGAGTTATTAAAAACAGCGTAAGACAATACGCCTTATTCGTATAACCGATTCGTTCTTATGTTTTCCTCTCCTTTGATGGTCTGATTCGGCATTAGCGACATGTAATAGTCAACTCGATTTGGTTAATCAATTGGAACCGCAAGTATCGAAAGTGGAGAACACTGATAAGTCAATTAATCGAAGAAAAGTGCTTTTCCAGGTCGCGGTTTGGTTACCCCCACCTGTAAATGCATACATGCTATTGATTCCGGCCTAGCGCTCGAATTATTTTGGACGGGCTCTACAATTCCGATTCTGTATACTTAGTTGAAAGAATCTAAAACGGGTGGCTGTAATGGCTCAATTATTAAGCGACGAACAAGTTTGCCAATTTCACGAAAAAGGCTATTTATTTCCTATCGATCTCTTATCTTGCGATGAGGTCGCTACCGCCCGTGCAAAACTCGAAGCATTTGAAAAAAATAACGGCGGACCAATAAACGGTGCAGCGCGTAGTAAGACGCATCTATTGTTTAAGTGGATAGACGACATGATGCGTGACGAACGCATTCTGGACATTGTTGCCCAGCTCATCGGCGAAAATATCCTATGTTGGAACACTTTGTTTTGGATCAAAGAGGCCGGCAGCAAATCATTTGTCTCCTGGCATCAAGACGCCCGTTACTGGGGATTAAGCACCAATCAATTAGTCACGGTTTGGATTGCTCTTTCGCCAGCGAGTGAATCAGCCGGGTGCATGCGAGTTATGCCCGAGTCACATAAAACGTCGCTTCTTGATCATCACGACGAATATCATGAGGACAATCTCTTAACACGCGGCCAGAAGATAAGCGGTAGCATCGATGAATCTAAAGCGGTGTCCATGCCACTGACGCCAGGACAAATATCGTTGCATAATGTGCGCTTGGCTCACGCGTCGGGTCCGAATACCACCGATGAACGTCGTATCGGTATGTCATTTCACTATATGCCGACAGACACAAGGCAACAACTCGTTGAATGGGATAGTGCGGCGCTGGTGCGTGGCCGTGATGACTTCAACTATTTTACGCACACACCTATCCCGGAAGCAGATTGGCCAAATGGGGGCGCCGATGATGAGGCTGCGAATTTTCATCAACGCGCTAGCGATGTCGTCAGAGAAATTGTCTTTAAGGATGCGGAGGCACGTAGAGATACCTTATAAGATTATTTTTACATGACATCTTTAATTTTCCGTCCAGCTAATTAATTAATTTCCTCCAAGTTAGGGAGCAATCAAAATGGACCGAGAGCACATAGCAAGCTATGGGATTAATGACTTAATTCAAGTTCACCGTTTGAAAGGCAACGATGGTGTTTACGTGGTTACCATGAATGATCCCGAGACTTATAACACCATGAGCGTCGGTTGGATGAAAGCGTTAGCTGAAGCGTTTCATTCCATTAGTGCGCTTGCCAACCCTAATCCCAATGATGACGAAGTACGGGCCATCATATTACGGGCCGAAGGCAGCGGATTTGCCGTGGGATTAGACATCGGTAAGTTGGATGAATACTTAGCCGGCGGTTTTTCCGGTAAGACCGATCCTTGGCAGGCAATCTGGGAGTGTCCTTTTCCGGTTATCGGTATGGTCAACGGTCCGGCCGTCACTGGTGGATTTGAAGTGGCGCTTTGTTGCGACGTGTTGTTGGCTACACCTAACGCGGTGTTTATGGATAACCATGCGAAGTATGGCGTACATCCAGGGCGCAAATTATCGCAACGTTTGATTCACCTATGTGGTGTAAACAATGCCAAGTTAGCTACCATGAGTTCGTTCCCGATCGAGGCTGATATCGCTGCCAGGTGGGGGTTGGTTCAACAAGTCTATCCGAACGTCGAGGCGCTAGAAGCGGCAGGAGTTGAAATAGCGAAAATGATGTCACGTAATCATCCGATGATGGTCAAAAGATATAAAGATTTGATCGAACGTGGGACCTTGGGTACCTATGCTGACGGCCTAGCGGCAGAAGCAGCATCTGACAGTACTTTCTATGATGATCTCACAGACTTAAACGCCACCTTGGCGGACGGTGCCTCAAAGTTTCAAGACATGCTCAAGTGGGTAGCGGCGCGGGCATAGATTCTAACGACACGTTCACAGAAGACTAATCCATGCCACGCCGAATCAACGTAGATTCAGGTCGCCCACTAGAAGCGAAGGCGCAATACTCACGCGCACTCCGCGTCGATGATCTCGTCGTTCAATCTGGCACCACGGCAATTGATCTTGCCGGGGAGATCTTAGGGGAAACCGTTGTTGAGCAAATCGAGGCAATTTTAGAGATTGCTGGTGCAAGCATGGCGGTTGCCGAAGGGCGGTTTGAAGATGTTATTAGGGTTCGTGCCTTTGTGGTTGGTCGGCAGAACTTAATGCCAGCCGCCGAAACGATCGCCAGTAAATTTGATCAGCAAAAAATTGTTTGCACCCTCATTCCTACGAGTCGCTTGGCTCGACCCACCCAGCTGGTTGAGCTTGAATTTGAGGCAATAGATGACTCGCAAGCTAATTTAGTTTCTTTAACAGAGCATGAACTACCATGCGTGGCTTTAAATGCGATTAGGCTCGGAAAACGGATCTTTTTCTCGGGCGGTTCGACAGGTACCGGCGATGGTCAATTGCAGACCCAAAAAATCATTCGCGCCATATTGTCGCTGTTGAATAGTGCCGGTGCGGCCCGTCATGACTTAACCGCATTGCGTATCTTTGTTCGTGACAGACGTGAGGTAAAATCAAGGCTAGAAGACATCGCAAGTATTCTCGACGGCGTAAAACCAGTAATCAGTGTGGTCGAGGTTTCCGCTTTCGCCGAACAAAGCACACAAGTAATGATCGAGGCAGAAGCTTTCGTCGGGGCCCGCTCGGCAGATCACTTAATACCTCACCCATGTTTTGCGGACTACGCAATGTTGATCGCAGTAGAAGATCAACTATTCCTTAGCAACATAGAACCGCTGGGTTTAGATCAGAAAGTTCTGTCTAAAGGCGATTGGGGCGCGCAACGAGATCAGTGTCTCACCCAGCTAGAATCATTACTTGGACAAGCAAACGCTTCATTAAAGGATGTGATTAATCGTCGTTACTTTACGCAAGAGCAGGCTGAGCAGAATCGCGCTTACGGCGACGGCCCGGCGTGGTTTAAGGAGACCCGACCAGCAGCACTCGGCTGTAGAATCGCTAATCACCTCGATGACGGCGTATTACTCACTGTAGAAGCTCATGCTATCCGTGGAGCGGGTGACAACATAATTTGGCGAACTGCGAAAAGCTAACGGATCAATTCACGTGAATCACCAAGATAATGGCTAATCAACACCACGGAACCCTCCGGTTCGATCGCTTGCGGCTCCCTGCATAGCACGCAAAAGAAATAGCCCTTACAATACCAACATAATTAGTCAACATTGCATAAGCCCAATAAGCTTTAAGCGCTAAGGGAGGCGCCATGTCCTACGCAGCCGACCGTGTCTATCTCGATGCGGATTCTCACCTGATGGAACGCCCCGATTTCTTGAGAGATTTCGCTAGCGCCGATATTCGTGAGCGCCTTGAACCAATCAATGGGGGACCGCAAGACAAAAACGCCGTGGATTGGCATGCTGTCGTTGCTGGATCGGGTCACCCCGAAGAACGCGTTGCAGAAATGCGCGCCCTTGGTGACGCTTTGATTGCTGGCCCTAAAGGTTATCTTGCCTTGGGCGCATTTAACCGTGAAGAGCGAACTCACGCGCTCGATCAACTCGGCTTCGGGCAACAACTCGTGTTTGCCACGTTCTCTAACTTGTATGCTTTGCAGGGTGATGATTTATCGTTGAAATATGGCGCCGCCGCAGCTCACAATCGGGCGATGGCAGATTTTTGCGGGCAGGACGTTCGACTGCTTGGCGTAGGTATCTTACCGCTTGACGAACCCGATATGGCCGCAAAAGAACTCGATCATTTATTGAGTTTAGATCTCAAGGCCGCATGGGTTTCGCATGATCATTGCGGCGGACGCTCGCCCGGGCACAACGCGTTCGACCCGATCTGGGCGCGGCTGGCCGAAGCTAACGTGCCTTTTGTATTGCATGTGGGCGGTCGTAAGCTGCAACTTGATGAGCCCTGGATGAACACAGGTCGACCAGTGCCCAATGATTGGTTAGGCGGTGGTGAAAATGTGCGGGGTAAAGATATGCTCGGCTTGCACCAACACGCCGAACTGTTTTTAGGTGCCATGATTTTTGATGGCGTTTTCGAACGTCATCGAAAACTGCGCGGTGCGGCCGTCGAGCTAGGTGCCGGATGGGTGCCGAGTTGGCTCAAGCGATTGGATTGGTCTGCAAAAATATGGAAAAAGGAGGCCGATCTCGCTGCCCTAACCCGCACGCCAACCGAAACGGCAATTGAGCATTTGGGTTTTACCCCTTTTGTTTACGAAGACGTCGGCGATTTAATCGTGCAATCCGACGATTCCTTATATTTATTCTCCAGCGATTACCCACATTTTGAAGGCAGCCGCAACCCGATTGAGCGTTTTGAACAATTTCTCTGTGCGGCGAGCGTGAGCGAAGACGCGAAGTCGAAGTTTTACGAAGAGAATTTTCGCCGCGTTATCGGCTAGCGACAACGAAGAGCGATAAGCCTTCACCCAACGAACAACAAGGAGCATTGCAATGGCTAAACGCCGCATGCTGTTAAACGCGTTTTCGATGAACTGCGTCGTCCACCAATCGCCGGGCCTCTGGGTGCGCGACGAAGACAAAATGACGGAATACAAAAATCTCGATGTGTGGACAGATCTGGCAAAACTGCTCGAAAAAGGAAAGTTCGACGCCTTGTTCTTGGCTGATGTGATTGGTGTCTACGACATTTTTAACAGCAATCATCACGCGGCAGCGAAAAGTGCCACACAGCTGCCGGTTAATGATCCCATGTTGCTGATCCCAGCGATGGCGCAGGTTACTGAACATCTCGGTTTCGGCTTCACAAGTAGTATTCTGCAATACAACCCATTCATCTTTGCGCGACTAGCATCGACGCTTGATTTCATCACCGACGGGCGAATCGCTTGGAACATAGTGACCTCTTATTTGGAAAGCACGGGTAAGAGTTTGGGTTTGGGCGCATTGCCTGATCACGACGTGCGTTATGACATGGCCGACGATTACTGCGAAGCCGTATACAAACTATGGGAAGCGAGTTGGGCAGATGATGCAGTAATTAAAGATAAACTCAAAGGGGTTTATTCGGATCCCGATAAGATTAAGCCGGTTGTCCATAATGGTCCTTATTACCAAGTTGATGGTGTCCACTTAACCGAACCTTCGCCGCAACGCACGCCAATCATATTCCAAGCCGGGGCTTCACCGCGCGGTCGTGATTTTGCTGCCAAGCATGCGGAGTGCACATTTTTCTTAGGGCCGAATGCGAAGATTGACGGTGGCTACGTTAAAGATGTACGAAAACTTACTGCTGAACGCGGTAGAGATCCCAGTGAAATTTTGTGCTTCGCCTACATGAAGATCATAACGGGCGGAACCGAAGAAGAAGCGCAACGTAAATACAAAGATTACTTGGAAGATATTAATTATGACGGCGCAATGGCGCTAATGAGCGGCTGGTCCGGGCTCGATTTCAGCGAACTCGAGCCGGACATGAAAATTGAGTATGTCGAAACTAACGCTATGCGGACCATGTTGCATGCGTTCACGAAAGCGGATCCGGATCGCGAATGGACCGTCCGCGATGTGGCGAACTACGCTGGTATTGGTGGCGCCGGGCCAGTGTTAATTGGCTCCGATGAACAAATTGCCGATCAATTGGAAGATTGGACGGACGAAGGTTTGGATGGATTTAATATTGCCTATGGCGTAACACCTGGAAGTTTCGAAGATTTTATTGAAGGCGTGGTACCGATTTTGCAAAAGCGAGGGCGTGTACAGAAAGAGTATCAAGAAGGCACTTTACGCGAAAAGCTTTACGGACCAGGTCGAAACTACGCAGCGTCACCCCATCCCGCCGGTGAAATTCGTGAAGCGGCTTGGGAGAAATAGGGTTTGCTTTTAGCTTAGTCTCTATGATTTCGTGCTAGCTTTTTGCGGTGTGCCTTAAAAATTAGAGATATTGCGGCCAATAACCCCCATACCCCAGCGGGTAGGGGAATAATTGCGGGCGCCGGGGTTGTTGTCGCGTTAACCACCCAATTATCAAGTCCTGTGAGTTCATCAAAACCGCCGTTCGAATTACCTGCTCGAACTGCGTAGCCAAATGAAATCACGCCGCCCGTATTGGAGAAATCGGGATTTGTTGTGAAATCATTGTAATCGGTGAGGTCGTTTTGAGTTAGGCCTAGAAAAGATCCTGCACTCCAATTCCCATTCGTTAGCGCTCTGTCGGTCGGTCCGAAGTAGGCGCCATCCTGTTCGATTATCGGCGCATAGACTGAGAATCCGGTGTCACCTGCTCCTTGCGGCAGGCCAATGATGTCAAAAAACATATCAAAGGATTGGATAGTGTCTACGCGTGGATCAATTACAGCAATCTGTAAGATGTGTCCCACCGCGATCGAAAAAGCGCTATTGCTTCCAATTGTCCGCGTTCTTCGAAACGCGTCGGGGTTACCCTCTGCAATCTCTTGATTTACTTCAAAGGATGGTTGCGCCGCGGCGAACAGCGCTGAAAATGCGACAATCTCTGTTGTCCAGTCGGCGTCTTTGAAAATACTATCCGAATACCCGATCACCGTTTCTGCCTTAATCGCGACGGGTAAAAGTAAAACTACTATCAGGTGAGCACGCCTCATTAATCAACTCCTTTGTATCGCCGCACCGGTATAGTTGCTCGTTGATCGATTCAACGACGTTACTCAGATTGCCGAATCGAAAATCGGTAGCAGATCCTGTGCTGAACCTAGCATTTAGCAGTGCAAGGGTGTCAGTACTAAAGTACTGTTTTTGTAAAATTGCCCGAAAAATTTCTTCCGCAAAAACTACCGGTAAAAATCCACGACTCGATTAACGAACGCTTGGTTTTATCAACGAACCTGTTTCAATGGTCAATAAAATAATTGGTCTGTAAACTTGGGGTGCACGCTAGCGGGTTTAATAAGTAATTAAACTATCGGCCTGCAAATTGCCGGGCGCAATAACAAAATAAAAGGAAAAAGAAACCGTGTTTTCGATTAATAAACTATTGAAAGTAGTATTGCTTTATTTGTCGTTGCTGGCGTCTAGCACCGCAGCGACTTTCTCGGGGTACGTAGGTGGAAGTTATCCCGGAGATCCTTTCAACGTAACTAGCGATTCGCCCTTCATTCAAATCGCCAGCGCGGCGGATTCACTTGGCGCTCGCGTGATCGAAATGGACTATGGGATCAAAGTAGGTGGTGGCGGCGTTGGCGCGAAGGCACGAATTGCGAATTCCGGTTTTGGCGGTGCGAGAGAATTAGATGTTGGTGCTTCGGTTTTGTACGAAGACTTAATTTTCACCCCCATACGTAACGATGGAGGTGCGACTTCGGTCGACGTGCTGTTGAATCTTTCACTCGGCGGATTCATTAACTTATTGCCGCAGGGCCAAGCGGCGACTTTTGGGTCAATCGCGGTGATGGTCAACAACGTGACGATTGGTTCGCTTGAACGCACGTTTAATCTTAATGGAGTAGATCAAATAAACGCAACCGGTGTGTTGAGCGGCGTTTCACCGAACGGCTCTATATTTACGAATATCGCGCACCCACTAAGCTTTGCGCTTAACACACCTGTCTCCTTGCAATTTGGTATTGTGGTAAGCGCTTTCGTTAATGGTCCGGACTTTTCTTTCGCAGAAAGTGATTCGGATTTTTTCAACACGCTTTCTCTTGATCCTAATAGTGTTTTTACGGTGCTTACGCCCGACCTGGAGGTTTCTATTGATTCGGTATCTGCAGGTATTGCTAATAATCAGCTTGCACCGATACCTTTACCCGCATCGATGTTGCTGATGCTTCCCGGTTGGTTTGTAATTTTGCGCTGGAGAAAAACGACAGCAGGCTAGAGTAAAACAAGTTGGAGCGGTGTCGCCACGCCGTTGCGCAGTCGAATATATTGCGCTGCAATGAACTTGCAGGGGTATATTCTGGGGACACAGGTATATTCTGGGGACACAATACCTAATTAGCCGCTTTTTTCGAATTTCGATAAATGCCGTCCAGTTCTAATTAAGTATTGTGTCCCCGGAATAAGAAAACCCGCAGCCGACGGTGCCGGTTACGGATTCTGTTTCTAACGATGTTGAGCGGTGATTATGACCAAGGACGAAAGATATTATTCTCTTCAATGTCCATCGCAATCCCTTCCTCGTTAGCGAAAGTGTCGTTACCACCCACAACGCGCCAAGGTGCGAAACCCGTGTTCTCAACAGTTGCTGCATAAGCGTCTTGAGCAGTCGGGGCGACGCCGCGCTCTTCCCAGGGGCTGAATCCGTTAGCAAACGATGCACTGGACGCAACGGTAAGGCTTAAAGCAATGATCAAGTTTTTCATGGTGTGTCTCCTAGTGATAAAAATTGTATGTTCATTGCTTAGTCGGGCAACCCTGGGATTCCTTACAAAAAATATCGAATTACTTTCGGGAATAGCTAAGTGATTGATTTAAATAAAATTATAAATTTTAAATACTGAGCAATTAGCTGCTTTGTCGGTAAAATAGGTACGGTAAGCTGAAGCACTTGGATAATTTACCTCTCCGGTAGTAAAAAATGCGTAACGTCTTGTCCTTGTTCGTATTGGGGCTAACTATTAAATCAAGCGCCTATGCGTTTGTGACCCATATCGCAGTGGAAAATGCTGCTCCCGATTTGAAGGCTTGCATCGCGCTTCTAGAAGAAATCACCCAAATCGAACAACAAATCGCCTTCACCACTTATGATGGCGAGCAAACAACAGGCCACTCCTCGGTGGATGTCTATTGGAAACGTTTTGCAGAAGATGACTCGAGAGTATTAATTGAAGTTAACGCACCTCTAGCGCGTCGCGGTGTTAAACTGTTAGTGATGGAACAAGATCAAATGCCGCCCGGATTGCATATGTATTTGCCGGAACTCCGAAACGTTCGACGAGTAACTGGTGATACCTTAAGCGGTACATTACTTGGCTCTGATTTTAACTATGAAGACTTTTTGTATTTATATGGTTTAAGCGAATCACCGACAATTCGCGGGGAGGCCACGCACAAGCTCTTCAACCGCGAAGTGTTTGTGATCGAGATAGATCCCCAGGACGAGAATTCTCGTTACAGCAAAATTCGAACATTCGTTGATGAGCAAAGCTGTGTGCCGCTCAAGATAGATTTTTATTCAACGGAGGGAACACTTCGTAAAACACTTACGGTCGACCCTGAAAAAATAACAACCATAGCCAATATTCATATGCCGATATCGTTCGAAATGCATGATGTGCAACAGGATACCCGAACGGTAGTAACGATCGAGTCGGTAAAGTTCGATACGCCGTTGAAAGACTCGTTATTTTCCTTAAGCGGCTTGCGCTGATCAGCACAAGCTCTAAGCAATTGCGAACTCAGAATAACCACCCGCCTTAATTTCTTCACATCTGGCGCGATAGTTATTTTGTCCACCGGCATAGGCCAAAGTGCGCGGTTTGCCGTTGGCATTGTGCGTTACGTGCCATGAACGTGTTTTTCGTGCCAGTGTGCCATCCGAAATCTCATCGTGATGGGCGACCCAGCCATCTTGCGCTTCCAAAGTGGGTTCGATAGACAGTCGATCTTGATCGCGAATGTAGGCAATGCAATCTGTTATCCATTCCACTTGTTGTTGTGAACAGGTGGGTACATTGCAGTATGCAGCGGAAGGCGACATTGGCGCCATAGCCATGAACATATTGGGATAACCATGTACCTGCATGCCGAGGAAGGTGCGAACTTCCTCATCCCAGGTGTCCTTGAGAAGTTTGCCACCGCGGCCGCGAATATCTATACGCGTCAGCGCGCCCGTGCCCACTTCGAAGCCTGTAGCTAATATCAACACATCGAGTTCTACCAAACCGTCGCTCGTTACAACACCTTCGGCAGTAATGCGTTCGATTGGTGTGTCGTTGGTATCGATGAGATGGACGTTATCTTGGTTGTACGCTTCGTAGTAATTTGTTTCGAGCGGAACACGTCTTGTGCCAAAACCATACTCCGTTGGCACCAATTTTTCAGCAACCTTCGGATCATTGATACGCGCTCGGATTTTTTCTTGCGCAAATTTTGAAAAGACATTGTTTGCTTCCTCATCGGCAAACACTTCAGCAAATGATCCAACCCAAATCGCAAATGAACCGTCGGCCCACCACTCTTCCATTTTTTCTAATCGTTCTTGCGGTGTGAAATCATCATAAGGCCGGGCGCTGAAATCGAAATCAAACCCGGCGAAAGTCGACTTAATCGTTTCGCGGATTTCAGGATACTTCGCACGATATGCCTCGCGTATCTTGTCGTCCCACTTCGGGTTACGCATTGGGATTGTGTAATTCGGTGTGCGTTGAAACACGGTTAAGTCTTTTGTATTCGGCGCAATGGTTTGAATAACTTGAATACCCGTGGCGCCGGTTCCGATAATGCCGACACGTTTGTTCGAAAAATCAGGTTCTTCCTCCGGCCAGCGGGCGGTATGAAAATACTCGCCACCAAAATCATGCACACCTTCAATGTCAGGGAAGACCGGCTCGGTTAAACCGCCGGTGCCCATCACCATATATTGCGCGTCTAGTTGATTGCCATTGTCTAAAGTTACCAGCCAACGTTCGGTTTCTTCGTTAAAGTCTGCCGCCGTTACTCGCGTACTAAATTGGTAGTCTTTACGCAGTGCCAGCTTATCGGCAACGAAGTTTAGATAACGCTCGGTTTCCTGCTGAGCGGGATAGCGTTCGCTCCAATCCCATTCGTTTAAAATCTCTTCGGAAAACCAGAATTGATAGACGTAGGAGGGTGAGTCTGTACGCGCACCCGGATAGCGATTCCAATACCATGTGCCGCCAACGCCTGTGGCGGCTTCTATACCCTGCACACTGAAACCCAGTTCACGTAGCCGGTACAAGGCATAAAGTCCGGTAAAACCTGCGCCAACGATAACGGCATCCACAGTTTGCACAGATTGATTTGAATCGCTCATAAAAATACTCCAAGAAGAAACTGAACCACGATTCGACAGGCGGAATGGTGGCCTCGTCGAGCGTGGCGGCAAATTTTAAGGGGCAATTTGTGACACTGCCAACTACTGCAAATGACAGAAAGGGGGCATTTTGTGACAATAGGTCATGGATCGCGATCCAATTCTCAAGGTTTTGATGACCAATACGTACGCGCGAATGCTGACTCAGGATTTCGTCGATCACGTTCAATTGCTCAATGGCGTGGGAATTGAGCCCATCGAATTCGTTAATTATTCTCATCCGATAACGGTGCAACAACATCTGCGCTGCGTGAGCAATGCTTTAAGCATGAAAACGGAAACGGACTGGCACTTGCGTTGGGGCAGGCGCATGGCGGGCAATTTTCACGGCCCAATTACCATGGCGATGGTGGCCGCGCCCACGCTTGGCGAAGGCTTAGATGCGATGTTGCGTTACGTGCCAGCCCGTGTCCCGTATCTTGGTTGGCAAGGCATAGAGGAAGGGGAGGGTTTTCGAGTTGAATTAGATGAGCTGATTGATTTGGGAGATACCCGTTGCGCGTTGGTAGAAGTGCCGCTGCTAATTCTCCATGATTACGTCAGCGTTTTTAATCCGGACGATTTTAACAAGGCCTCGGTGGAACTTAAGTATCAAGATGCTGAGCATCAGTCTGAATATTCGAAGTGGTTTAAGTGCCATGTTACGGGGGGAGTTGCGAGTAACGCATTCGTTTTACCGAAAATGTGGCGCGCGCTACAAAACCTTGATTTCGATGAATCAGCATGGCTCACCGCTTTACAACGTTGTGAAACAACTTATGGTGATAGCCAATCCGTTGATTTACTTTCC
>JBCCFA010000002.1:0-28586 GCA_039029975.1 Pseudomonadota bacterium | reverse complement strand
TTGTCGTCAGGTGTCGAAATGAAGTTTGTTGAACTTCTAGATACGAGAAATGCATTGATGGGGCTGGTTCTATTGAATGCCCTCTATGAAAACTTGCATGACTCTGTCCAACATTTGAGTTTCCAACCTGTTCTTGTCTATCTCCCTACCAGACTCTACATAAAAAGTATTTTAAAACAAGGTCTCACATTTCAACCTTGGACCACAAGACTCTTGTCTCACACGAAGGTTCCAGCATATGAACATGGCACCAAGGGACATTTGTTTATCTTCATCAGCTCATCGACAAAACCCTTTTTTATCACAGAAGCCCCAAACCTGGCTATTGGACCTTGACAGTCTGAACGAACAAGCAAGCACCATGCATGCAGGCCAGCTGCACTCACCGGACCACCTTGAGTGTATCTGTTGAGTAGCCGGAGTAAACGATGCTGTTGATATTGTCACCGACAATAGACATCATGGCCTTGGGTAACAGAGGAAGATTGAGCTGTACGTAGTGCTCGTGACAGCAGACAATGCGCAGGAGATCCAGCTTGTACTCCACCAGATTCAGATCTGCGGCAGCAATGCTGAACTGCAAGGGCAAATGCAAAGCAGGCAAAATGCAACCATAGTTCAAAAATACTGGGCGGTCTATTGCAGACTGACGCAATACATACAAAGTCCACGACTGGCAAATACAACAGCTGCTTCTTGCTGACGAACTTAACTCGTGGCAGGAAATGATACAAAAAAAAATACCAATGGGCCTGCAGTGGATGATGATAGAACAAGCACTTGAAGTAGCCAATGTTATCTGATTGTCTTGCTGCCAGTTTTTTTTTGCAACAACAGGAGACATAATATATGGGGGCAAATTCTCTTATTGATCAGTCAGCATAGGAAGAAGCAGACGGAAAAGGTCTTCTAGCGCACTCAGATGCAAAGCGCCTATCCACGCATAACTTGTGAAAGACCACACACACAAAGCACTCAACATAGCAAGTAGAGCAACATCTAAAGGAAGAGAACTCCAACTCGTGGCTGGAGTGATTACCTGTCTGAGGTAGGTTCGAATGACACCGAACACAAACCCTCTGTCCATGTAGGAGAGGCAGTCCTGAATGAAGAATGCCAGGCTGGTGTTCAGACTCTGAATGAATCTTGGCTCCTGCAGTGAAGCGGAACACATAACACACAAACACACAGTACAGCGTACAGGAACACTGACAAACTCCATTTTCGATCTTTTGATATGCAGTACTTCCTTAGAGACAGACATCACATAGAGCAGGGGCGTCCCAGCCGCTACGACCGGTACGACCATGGTCGACCATGGCCGTACCACTTTTCGTTCCAGATGGTCCGTCCAATTCGTCCAAAAAAGCAATAAAATGTTTCTGGATTTTGCTGTTTTGAGGCCACCTTTTCAGGCTCCGATCGACGGGATCACGAGTGTCGCGGGCCTGCCGAACAAGCCGTGGCTACGGAACCGCAACCACAAAGTGACATCGCTGCCGGCGAGCGAGAGATTGTGCTTGGTGCGGCCTTGTCTTTGCTAGCGAAAATGCCGGAAAAATGTCGAGATGTAAATGGCTTTGTCGATGGTCAAGCCATTGTCGCGCTAATTGAACAGACTGCCGCACGTTGGTTTGCAGATCGTCAGCCGGCAATGACTAATAAAGAAATGGCCGAATTCATCGACAAATGGTTGGAATAAGAACGCTCGCGATACGCGAAAGATGCGTCCCCGACAGGATTCGAACCTGTGACCTTTCGCTTCTTACCGCTATAGCTTTCGCTACCTGCAATCCCCCAAGGATTGGCAGTTTGTGGTCTGGACTTTCTCTTAACCTTCGACTTGCTCGCTAAGGTCCTGCCCGTAAAGTCTCTGCACCTTCTCTAATGGTCTACATGCTCAGCAGCATCCATTAAGAGCTTGGCTCAGGATTGCCAACGCTTGCGCGCTAAGGTTTCCCTGAATTTGAGCAGATTCATCATTGCGATTTCTCGCAATGTGCCCATGGCTAACCAGAGGAGGCGAACGCTCTATCCAGCTGAGCTACGGGGACGTCAGACAAGTCTATCATGCTCGCTCATTTCTGCTAGCGCAAAGGGTTTAGACACGGGGCCGAAGAGTGAGTAGGATTTGCAGATTCACATTAACCATGCTGAGCGAAGATGGATAACAGGCAAACCGCCAAAACTGAAATAGTACTCGCGAAACCCAAACACGCAGCGCATATTGCTGACATGTCTAAACGCCTAATCGAACTTGGCTTGCCCTGGCACAGTTGGACAACGAAAAGGGTAGCAAAAGCGATTCGGCGCAACGATAACGTCACGTTATTGTGCCTGCTAGGACGCAAAATCCTTGGCTTTGCCTCCATGCAGTTTGGCGAGGAGTCGGCCCATCTAAATTTGCTCGCCGTCGAGCAAGTCGAACAACGCGCCGGCCATGCCTCTGCGATGCTCAGCTGGTTAGAAGAATCTTGTTTAATCGCAGGGATTCGTCAAGTGACTTTAGAATGCCGCCTGTCCAACTCGCATGCGATTCGCTTCTACGAGCGTCGCGGTTTTACAAGAAATGAAGAAGCAAGAAATTACTATTGCGGTATTGAAACCGCGGTTCGCATGGTAAAACCGTTAGGTCTCAAAAACGCTAGTTAAATGCTGTCTAGCTTGGGCTCACTTTGGCCCACGTGTCGCGCAAGGTCACTGTGCGATTGAATACCGGAGATTCCGCCGCATGTGTTGCTCTATCTGCGCAAAAATATCCTAATCGTTCGAACTGAAAAACGCTTTCCGGTGCGGCGTCCGCTAAACTTGCCTCGAGCTTCACCGAGGCGATTGTTTGCAAGGACTTGGGGTTGAGGTCTTGGGTAAAATCTTCGGCCGCGGCCGGGTTTTCCGTGTTGAATAGGCGATCATAGAGATGCGCCGTCCCGTCCACGGCGGTCTTGGCGTCAACCCAATGAATAATGCCTTTAATTTTGCGACCGTCTTGGGGCTTTTTACCCAAGGTGTCTGGATCATGCGTGCACCGCAGTTCAATGATTTGTCCGTTTTCATTGCGAATCACTTCTTCGCATTTGACGACATAGGCGTAACGCAGCCGGACTTCTCTACCCGGCGCTAAGCGAAAGTACTTGGCGGGCGGATCATCCATAAAATCATCTCGCTCAATAAATACCTCGCGGCTAAATGAAAGCGGGCGCCTTCCCATGGTTTCGTCTTTAGGATGATTACGCGCATTGATTGTGTCGACCTTATCAGCCGGGTAATCGGTCAGCACCAGTTTAATGGGATCAAGCACAGCCATGGCCCGCGGAGCAGTTTTATCTAACTCATCACGCACACAGGTTTCTAAGGCGGTCGTTTCTATGGTGGTGCTTTTTTTTGTTACGCCAACGCGATCGCAGAATTCGCGAAGCGCCGCCGACGGATATCCGCGTCGACGCATGCCTTGCAAGGTTGGTAATCGTGGATCATCCCAACCGTCAACGAAATTCTCTGTGACCAAACGTTGTAACTTGCGTTTGCTGGTCACTGTGTAGTCGAGTTCTAAGCGCGCGAACTCGATTTGTTGCGGATGACAGGGCACATCTAGCTGTTCCAAGAACCAGTCATACAAGGGCCGGTGATCTTCAAATTCCAGCGTACAGAGTGAATGCGTAATCTTTTCCAATGCGTCGGAGACACAGTGGGTGTAGTCGTACATCGGATATATTTGCCAAGTATTGCCGGTGCGATGATGCGACGTTCTACGAATGCGATAGATCGTTGGGTCGCGCATGTTGATGTTTGGCGATGCCATATCAATTTTCGCGCGCAACACGTAATCGCCTTCATCAAATTCGCCGTCTGCCATGCGATTGAATAGGTCAAGATTTTCCGCCACAGGTCGCGATCGCGCCGGACTTTCTTTGCCTGGTTCAGTGAGCGTGCCCCTATAGGTGCGTATCTCTTCCGCAGACAAGTCGTCGACATACGCTGTGCCTTGTTTGATCAGGTCGATAGCGAATTCAAAAAGCTGTTCAAAGTAATCGGAGGCGTGCAAAGGGACATCGTGCCACTGGTATCCGAGCCACAGCACATCGGCTTTGATTGATTCTTGAAACTCCTCGCTCTCCTTATCGGGATTCGTATCATCAAAACGGAGGTTGCAGAATCCGGCATATTTGTTGGCTGTCGAAAAATTCAGGCAAATCGATTTAGCGTGCCCAATGTGAAGATAGCCATTGGGTTCCGGTGGAAAACGGGTTGCGATGGGTCGCCCCAGCGTATCTTGCGCGAGGTCCTGTTCGATAATATTGTGGATAAAATTGGCGGGACGTTCTTTGTCAGCCTCGTTCATGCCGTGTGGTCCAATGTGTTAGGAAATTGATGCAATTCGGCCCAAGCTCGAGCCCTTTGGGGCCCGCGGGAAGTCGAATTATGCCGATTGTGCGGTGCTCTTTCGATAAAATTTCGCTGAATCTTTCTTAAGTGATTGATTGGAAGGCATTTCTCAGCGCTTTTTGAGGAAATTTTCGAGTCTAATGTTACAATAATAGAGGCGGTTTGCCGAGGATTGGCAGCGCATAAAACAATAAATGCAGGTTGAAGGCAAGGTCGGGCACTCCCGGTCCAAGGATACCAATAGTTGAACAACGTCGTTTCGATATGAGTTCTACCAGCCAATCTAATTCTGGCGGGTCAGGCGCTGAGCGTAGACGTTACGTTCGTCAGCCAATCACGCTCGAAGCCATGATATCGATACAGGGCCGCAAACCGTTGCCGTGCGTGGTGCGAGACTTTTGCGTGGCGGGAATTTTCGTTGCGCTAAATCCAGAACACCTTCACGACCTGTCGAAACACACCAAAGCCACGTTGAACTTCTCGTTGATGGAAAACGGGGTGCCGCGTGATTTGCAATTAGGGCTGATTATTTTCCGCGTGGTGGGCAACGGGATCGGCTGCGGGTTTAGCAAACCGGATGCCAATGTCATCCAACTCCTCAAACGATTTGCGGATGCGTCCGGGGCGGATGTGCCGGTAGACGATCATCTCTTGGCCGAAACGCAGAGCCATTTCAGCGCAGAGTACGCCAAAGTCAAAGACGAGCTGATCAGTTTATGTCTCGATAGAACGGCAGCACTTGTCGACGATTTTATTAGAGTCGCCGACGAAATGTTGTTTCTCGGTGCGCGGGATGCCGGTAACAATTTAGATGAGACACGGTTTCTAGATGGTCAGAATGAGTTTAGAGGACGTCATTCAGCGATCGAGGCCGACGTTCCGATTCTTGTCCGTAAGGCAGTGCAAATTATCAATTCGCCAATTAGTGCAGATGGCAGCGGTAAATCTGATGATGATTCCGGATCCGAGCTGTCGTTAATTGATAAAGACGATTTTGAAGAATTTCTCACGGTAGCGGAATTGGTCTCCGAATTGGAGCCAAAATTCAAAACGCATCTATTCGAACTTGAGAAACGGTTTTCGCACCTCGCGAAACGCGAAGTGGATGAACACTCAAACCCGATCGGTCCAGAAGTGTTGAGTAACGTGTTCGCGGATTCTCTGAAGAATCTGCAATCCGATCGAATGGCCATCAATCAGATATACGGCGCGCTAAAAAAAGTACTGGATGCCGGTTTAGGTCGGTTCTACGACGAAGTGAATCAGTTTTTCATTTCGAACAGTGTTTTACCGGTTATCGAAAAAGAGAAACCCGGTTTTAAGAAAAAACCTTCGCCACCACGTCGCGTGCCGCCACCTGCGTCTGACGAAAACCCGCTTGCGGCGACGCATGGCGGGCAAGATTTGTCATCAACCTTCGGTTCAGGCGCCTACCCCGCGTCGAACACAGGTTCGATGGGCGTCGCACCACCATCCAGTGGTCCTGCTGGTGGCGCACCCGCATTGGCTCCGCTTGATCCGTCGTTAACCCCGCCGCCGCCAGGTTCCGTTGAGGCACCGCAGAATCCCAATGCTGGCGCAGCTCAAGCCGCACCGTTAGGACATCCGCAAGGCCAGCCAAGTCAAGGTGTGCCGGGCGCCGCGCCGCCGCAATATGCCCAAACGGGCGCCACGGGGCAATACGCGCCACCCGGCGCCGTGGCGCCGGGGGCCTACACGCCGTCGCCAGCCGGTAGTGCCAGTGTGCCAAATGTTGGCGCAGGCCAAGCGCCAATTGGCGGTGAAATGCCCGGCGCTGCGCCACCATTATCAGGTGGCGGCCAACCTGGCGTAGCACCGCCACCCGGCGCGGTCGGCGGACACCCAGCACAAACAGGCGTACCTCAGGGGGCGGTCGCCGGGGTTGCACAAAGTCCTGGCGCGCCGCAGGCATTTGATGTGACTTTCGGCGGATTCGCCGGCTCTCCCGCGGTCTACACCACGCCGTCGTTGCAGCAAGCGTACTCTACCGCGCAAACGCAGCTGGCATTACGCCGCGATTTGTCCCAACACATGCGCGGTGGGGCCGCCGTTCAGCAGCCAAGCGGCGCTTCGTATCACACTCGTCAAATCGTCGATGGCTTGACTAGCGTTCAGCACGCGATGGCCGGCGAGACTAACCCCGGCATGCTCGAAGTTGGCAGTATCAAAGACAAGATCATCGACTCGATAAAACAAGCAGGCGGCGGCGAGGGGCATATTGGTCAAACAGAGGCGGATGCGATAGAGGTCATCGCTAATCTATTTAAATCGCTGATCAATGACACCTACCTGACGGCAGGCGCAAAAAGTAACTTAGCGCGATTGCAAGCGCCGGTACACAAAGTTGCGCTTATGGACGAAGAATTTTTCGAAGCAACGAATCATCCGGTGCGGCAAGTCTTAAACCGCGTTGCCTTAGTCGAAGATACCCTTGATGAACAAGGGATTGGACAAAACGAACGCTTATCTTCGTTGATTGATCAGGTCAATCGACAATTTTCCGACGACGTATCAATTTTCAACCCGGTTGTTGGCGAGTTAGACGAAATATTGCTCGAACAACGCCGTCGTTATCAAGAGAACGTGGATTCGGTTGTTCAATCTAGTATTGAGCAACAAACAATACTCAAAGACCGACGCAGCAAAGACCTCTCGGCCACTGACACCTCCGGATTGAAGAAAGAACTGCCGCCCGAGTGGAATAAGTGGTTAGACAGGGTAAAAGCATTTGAAGTGGGTGACCGCTTCATCATGAATGCCAATACCAATAATCCGTTTCCTGTGAGCTTGGTTTGGATTGGTGAGGACGGCGAACCGTTTGTATTAGTCGACCAAAAAGGCCATAAGGTTTCAACCTTGACCATGCAACAAGTTGCCATGTATCTGCGCCGAGGCACCTTAAAATTGCTCGATCCGAATGCCGCTGCCGCTGTAGATCGCGCGCTGTTCAGCATGGTCAACGACATGCATTCGGAGGTTGAAGCGCAAGTAACTCATGATGAACTTACTAAGTTCCTAACGCGCGCCAGTTTCATTCAAGAAATCGATAAGCATCTATCGGGTAAACTGAAAAAAGCCCAAGGGGCCACGCTGTGCCAGTTATCTATTAACAATCTGAAAGAAATCAACGAGCGTGACGGTGTTGAAGCGGGTGATAAATTACTCGAAGAAATCGCAAATATCCTGACCGAACAGATTGGGACGAAGAAGGCCGCTTTTGGACGCGTTAGCGGGACTGAGCTTGCGGTATTTTGGCAAAAAGGCGGCGTGCAGGCTGCGCGATCCGATCTAGAAACCTGCATTGAAAAATTTTCCGCAATGGATTTAACCAAAGACGGAGAGGAGTTTGAATTAAGTACCTCGATCGGCATTGTGGCCGTTGAAGACGATCTCACCTCAGCGAAAGATCTGTTAACGGTGGTTTCGGATTCTTGCACGACGGCACGCAACAGCCCGGACAAATCGGTATACGTGGCCGGCAGCGAAAACAAATACAAAGAAAAACTCGAACAAATGGTCAGCTATGTCGCCAAGGCGGTTGATCGCGAACGTCTAGTTTTCTTGATTCAGAAAGTACGAAGCATTGCAGATCAAACGCAGATTCCCGCCGCGCACGTCGTGGTCAGCGCTGAGGACCGCAATTCAAAAATCATTCCACCATCATTGTTTGAGCAAGCGATGGAAAAATCTGATAGGGCCTTCGATGTTGACCAAAATGTGTTAAAGACGGCGCTCATCTGGATGCGCGACGACGAAAAAGTATTGGAAAATTATGCAGCGGTAGTCATTCCGCTATCGGCGGCCGCGGTTCGCCGCGACGACTTAGCAGATATCGTTGTCGCTGAGCTAATGGAAACCGCCGTACCTCCCGGCAAAATCGTCTTCGAAGTGAAAGACCGAGATGTTGCCAGTAATTTAACTGAAGTAAGCGACATGATGCGAACCCTCACTGAGTTCGGCTGTCGATTTATTCTTGATGAGTTTGGTAGCGGGCAGGATAACTACGATTACCTGAAAGAACTGCCGGCTGATTTTGTCACCATTCAATCGAATTTCATTCGCGAAGCGTCCTCAGATCAAAAAGATTTTGCCATGGCGAAGTCGATTAACGAACTCGCTCATTTTATGGGTAAGCGGACCTTGGCCAAGCAGGAACGTGGGGCAGATATTCAGGAGATACTAGGCGAGCTCGGGGTGGATTTTATTTTCGACCGGACGCGCTCAAGCCGAATTGCAGATCAAGATGGCTGAACTACCCGATAAAATTGGCAAGTACGACGTTGTAGACGTGTTAGGAAAAGGTTCCATGGGCATTGTCTATCGTGGTCATGATGCCTACGTTGACCGACCGGTGGCAATTAAGTTAGCGACGAACACGGACGATAGCGAAGATAGCCAGAGCATGGCTAAGCGAATGTTCGTCAATGAGGCGCGCTCGGCTGGCCGGCTCGACCATAGCAATATCCTGAAAGTCTATGAAGCTGGTGAGGAAGTTGGGCAGCCTTACATGGTGATGGAGTATATCGACGGCGGCGATACCTTAAAAAATTACTGCAAAGAGGGCGAACTACTACCAATTCCAGTGGTGGTTCATTTGATGAAGCAAACGTCTGAGGCGATCGCGTATGCCCACGAACAAGGCGTCATGCATCGAGACGTAAAGCCGGCCAATATCATGCTAACCCGCGATGGGGTGGCAAAATTGGGTGATTTTGGTATTGCTCGCCGGATGGGCGTTGCCGAGACTCAAATCGTTGGTTGGTTCGGTTCACCTTTATACATGTCGCCAGAGCAAGCGCGCGATAAAGACGTCGGTCCGCAGTCAGATCTGTTTTCATTAGGCTCGGTATTTTATGAAATGTTGGTTGGCACTCCACCTTTTGCCGCGAAGGGCTTAACCGGTTTAATTCAAAAAGTGTGCGAAGAAGATCCGGTACCCTTGCACGAAATTCGTAGCGAAATTCCCGAGGCCTTGTGGAAGGTTGTGATGAAGATGCTCGAAAAAGAACTCGGTAAAAGATATCGAACTGGGATTGAGATTGCGCAAGACCTCGAAGAAGTTATCGAACAGCTACAGCATGAGCCGCTTGTTCTGACTGACGAGCAAAAGATCGAACGCATGGGCGAACTCACGTTTTTCTCCGAATTTTCGAAAAACGAATTAAAAGAAGTTGCCAAAGTAGCGAACTGGCGACGTTATCGGTCGGGTGACACGGTGTTCGCGTCCGGTGATACAGAAAAATCGTTTCTAGTGTTGGCCGAAGGTAGTGTGGCTATCCTTATCAGCGGCGCTCAAGTCGGCGAAGTCGAGCAAGGAGAATGCGTGGGCGAGATGGAATATCTATCGGATATTCCACGCACTGCTGAAGTTAAAGCCACGAGCGATATTGTGGTGCTTAAAATTGAGCAGGAAATTAAGGCGTGGGCGTCGCTGCCTTGCCAGCTGAGATTAAACCGTGTCTTCCAGCAAGTGCTGATCAAGCGTTTATCAGACACCTCTAAAGCTTTAGCACGAGCGCTGAACTAAGTTTTTTGCGCGTTTGCCGTGGGCAAAGTTGTTGCGCTTAGTTGTTCAAAAGCCGCTAGGCGATATGGAAGCGCTCGTAAGCGATCAGTCCCCAAACACAAATTACCATCAATAAACTCATAAATACGGCAGCGGAGCCAAGGTCTTTGGCGCGCCCAGATAAAGGATGACGCTCGACACTGATTCGATCGATAATTGCTTCAATCGCTGAATTCACTAGTTCGGTAATCAGCACCGTAAATAAAGTGCCGAGCAGTAACGCAACCTCAAGGGCGTTTCGCCCTAACCAAAAAGCAGCTGGAATCAGTAGTATGCAAAGTATGAGTTCTTGACGGAACGCCGCTTCATTTTTCCAAGCAGCGCTCAAGCCGGCGAATGAATATTTGGTTGCGAGGACGATTCGTTTCACACCTGTTACTTGGCTAGCCATGGCGCTATTTTGTTTTATCTATTGTCGATTCCGACATTACAAATTTGCCACTAACGCTTTAGTGAAGTCCAGGGTAGATAAATTACCGCCCAGGTCCCCGGTTAAGGTCGCCGGATTGGACAAGGTCTTTTGCACCGCGGCGCGGACTTGGTCGGCCAATTCGTGCCGGCCGCAGTGTTCAAGCATCAGTGCGCTCGCCATAAGTAAGGCGGTTGGGTTGGCTACTCCTTTACCCGCAATATCGGGCGCCGAGCCATGCACGGCTTCAAACATGGCGGCGTCTTCGCCGATATTTGCGCCGGGCGTTAGTCCTAGGCCGCCAACGAGGCCGGCGATTTCATCGGACAAAATATCGCCGAACATATTGGTGGTAAGGATAACGTCGAACTGACTCGGGTTCATGACTAATTGCATGGCGCAGGCGTCGACAATGCGATCATCTAATTTAACTTTGTGAGCGTAGGCCTCGCCGACCTCGTTCACCGTTTCCAAAAACAATCCGGTCAGTTTTTTCAGGATATTGGCTTTATGGACAACGGTAACTTTCCGGCGATTGTTTTTCACCGCGTATTCGAAAGCGAAACGAGCAATGCGTCGACAATTTTCGCGGGTCAGAATGCCGGACGCTTCAGCAACCGCGTGCGGGTCATCGCCTATTTGAATAAAGTGTTCCACGCCAACATAAAATCCGCCGGTATTTTCGCGAACCAAGACCAGGTCAATATCATCGAATTTACCGTTTGGGATAATGCTGCGCCCGGGACGAACGTTCGCGTAGAGGTTGAGGGCCTCGCGTAGTTGCACGTTAACCGAGCGATAACCTTCGCCGACAGGCGTGGTGAGCGGGCCTTTAAGTGCCAGCTTCGTTGTTTTCATGTTATCCAAGGTGTCATCGGGAAGTGGTTCCAGTCCTTGGTCTACAGCAGCCATGCCCGCGATTCGTTCGTGCCACTCGAAAGGTGCTTTGATGGCTTCTAAAACCGTTAATACGGCATCGGTAATTTCTGGGCCAATGCCGTCGCCACGAATTAATGTGCAGGGAATAGCGTGCTGTTTTTCACTCATGTTATTTCAATGTTCTTGGTAGATGTTGTAGGGATTCAGTTAGCCTGGTGGGGCGACTCGGCGGATACTGCTATCGAGATCTGTGTTCGTCGCCTGGAGCGACTTTTCTCGGGAAATTATAGCCTATCGATATGACGGCGAGTGGGGCGGGACGACTTTAGCGACACTTAAATCGTAGGCTTCTTCATCCTGATTGACAGCACTCATCAAATGTAAAGATTTTCGGTGCTAAAGGGGGTGGTGGCGTTGAGCGGTATCAGGATGCATCCCCGTGTGCGTAATCGGTGTTTTGGTGGTTCGACAGCCGGTGCAAGGTCGATGCCGTGCTGAAATGATGATTGCGTCTTGATATCGGTCGAAAACTGGATATACTTACAGCTGTATATAAAAACAGTAATGTAAATATGACCAGTAAATTAACCGCCCGCCAGCAAGAAATTCTGGATCTAATCAAAGATGAAATTACCCACACTGGGTTTCCACCTACCCGGGCTGAGATTGCCAAAAGACTAGGGTTTCGCTCGCCGAATGCTGCCGAAGATCATTTAAGAGCGCTGGCTAAAAAAGGTGTGATTGAACTACTACCTGGCGCCTCCAGGGGAATAAGAGTTATCGAACAATATTCTTTCGAATTAGAACTCCCAGTGGTGGGTCAAGTGGCGGCGGGCGAGCCAATCTTGGCAACTGAACATATTGAATCTCAACACCAAATTGATCCTAATTTATTTAAACCCCGTGCTCATTACCTATTGCGGGTAAAAGGCATGAGCATGAGAGATATCGGTATTCTTGACGGCGATTTACTTGCGGTGCATGCCACACCTACTGCAAGGAGTGGCCAAATTGTCGTTGCCCGTATAGACGATGAGGTGACGGTTAAGCGCCTCAAGTTAGAGCGTAATATCGCCTGGTTATATCCAGAGAATGAAGATTTCGATCCCATTAAAGTTGATCTGAAAGTACAAGATCTTGCGATCGAAGGATTAGGGGTGGGTGTATTAAGGGCCGATACTTTTTCGGCTAACGTTAACTAAGCATCATATAGGTAACGCCCACATGCTTAGTGATGCCCTGCACCGCGCTGGTGTTTGGAAGGCCGGTGATCTTCGTTCGAAACAAGGAATACCTAGTGGTTTCCCAATGCTAGATAGCGTATTGCCCTGGCAAGGTTGGCCGCAAGATTCTTTGACTGAAATCCTATTCAGCCAACAAGGGATCGGGGCTTTACGGTTATTGCTACCTAGTTTGGCCGCTATGAGCCGAGAAGATCGCTGGCTTATTTGGGTCTGTCCACCACATATTCCTTATGTACCGACCTTGCAGTCCTACGATATTGACTTACAACGCCTGCTTATCATTGAACCGGAAGATGAGATTGAGGCAAATAGTGACTACAAGCTATGGGTTTTCGAGCAAGCTTTGCGCTTTCCCGAATGTGGTATGGCGATGGTTTGGTTAGATGACGTAAACATGATCAGCTTAAGAAAATTACAGCTGGCGTGTGAGTTAGGGAAAACTTGTGGGGTGATGTTTAGACCCGAAACATTGGCAAAACAATCATCGCCAGCAACATTAAGATTAAAAATCGATACCAACCCAGATGCTTTGACATCTCTCAATATTCTAAAAGCACGCGGGCTTACCCAACAACGCAATATAAACATAGCGCTGTAAAAAAAGCGCATAGAAGCACTAATTACACAGACCAAGCACATTAACTGAGTAGCCAACGATGCAAGAACATACTGATGCCCAACACCAACAAGCTAAGAAAAAACTGTATTGTGAAAAAATAAGCGATACGGAAATAACCAAAAAAAAGCTTAATCCTAATGTTAGCAATGACGTCAGCAAGCATTATGCGAAAGCCTCTAAGCGGGATGCAGCCAGAAAAGACATAGCCAGAAAAAACATAGAGATTATGTCCGCCTCTAAACGGGCCTTGGTAGCAAAAACGCTATCTAAACCACTCGCCTCAGCGCCGGCGAAACTCTGGTTACATATCCATCTACCGCAGCTACCGCTCGACATATTAACTAGAGGTGGTGACGAATTACGTCCGTGCGTGTTATGCGAGGCACGCGCGAATCGGCGCCACATCTTGTTGGCAAATAGTGCGGCTATTCGTTTAGGCGTGCGCCAAGGCATGCCTTTAAATGCAGCACATATTTTGGGCGATCTAAATGTTTTCGAGCCGGATCCGCAATTGGAGAAAAAAGCACTGAGGCAAATATGTCACTGGGCTTTACAGTTCAGCCCGGTGATCAGTGAAGTAGATAACGATGGTGTGTTGATTGAAATTAAGGGCAGTCTAAAACTTTTTAACGGTATCGATAGGCTGCTCGCGGAAGTTAAAAAGGGTTTAAAAGAACTCGGTTACAAGTTTTCTATTGCGGTTGCTCCAACCCCCTTAGGGGCAACCGCTTTAGCTCGTTCTGGTAATGGTCAGGTCGTTCAAACGATGGAAGCGATGACGACTGCTGTTAGCCGTTTGCCCGTTTCAGTGCTGCGCTTGCCGAGTAAACAAACACAAATACTCGATAGTATTGGCGTTAGAGTGATTGGTGATTGCACACGCCTACCGAGAGGTGGCGTTGGGCGCCGGACATCTCCTGATTTGGTGAAAGCGTTTGATCGCCTGGCCGGTAACCATCCAGATCCGCGACCACCATTTGAACCATCGAAAATATTTCAAAGTCAGGTGGAGCTGCCTTGGGAAACTAGGAAGGTGCAAACCTTGATGATCGCTGGCGAGCGATTATTGCAAGAATTAACGGGTTATCTACGTGGTATATCGGGCTTAGCGAACACCCTACGTTGGACGCTCTATCACACCGATAATACGTCAACACATTTTCAGCTTGAATTGGTTAAGCCGAGTAGAGACGCAGCATACTTCGCGATGCTGTTTCGGGAAAAAATAGCCCGCTGTGATATCCACAAAGACGTAAAAGAAGTCTCTCTCTATGTCGATCAGCTTTCCAAAGAGCAGATTTTGTCGCACGCAGATTTGTTTGAACAAAACCCTGCACTAGGTGCCGGCAACCACGAAGATTGGCATGCCTTTGTTGATAGATTGAGAACTCGGCTTGGTGATAAGGCGGTAAAAGGGCTAAAAGCTATCGCGGACCATCGCCCTGAATGTGCATGGCGGTGGCAGCAACCGAGCTTTCTCACAGCAGCTAAAGCAATTAAACGAAAACTACCTACCAAGCAACTTAGTGAAAGTCAGCGGGCCTATGAGGCAGCTGGCGATGGGCTACCTCACCAAAATGCCAGCATGCCACAACGTCCGGTGTGGTTAATGTGACGTCCGGTCCGTTTGGCGCAAAATGGCCAGCAGCTCGAATTAAACGGACCACTAGAATTACAGACTCAAAGAGAACGTATCGAAACGGGCTGGTGGGATGGTAAACCAATCGGGCGCGATTACTTTGTCGCCTCTAACCCATTAGGGGCGAAACTTTGGGTATATCGGGAGCTAACAGGGAAGCGTGATTGGTATCTACATGGCATCTTTGATTAAGCCGGCGAGTGGGTCTAGTCGGCCGCGCTGGCGCTGCCGTCTTTAGTCGGGGAATAATCAACCTGAACAGCGGTCGCCCCAGTAATATTTCTTTCTCTGAAGCGCTGCGCCAAATATTCATTTAACGTTTGCCTAGTACATGTTGTCGGCAGGCTGTCAGTAAATATAAACCTATCGTTATCTATCGCATGCGGAGTGTCGCTAGCTTCGCGAAGTGCCGCAGCAATTTTTTCGGCATTTTCCCCGGAGCAAATAAAGTAGCTCACATCAGCTAACGCAATGTCGTCACATAAAAAAGGATATTTAAAAACCACGCCAGGTTCAGCAAAACCGAGTGTAGCCGCACGGTCTTGCTCATATCGAGATTTAAAATAATCGGCTTTAAGCGCAAGAATTACCGCGTCCTCGTTGTTCTCCCAAATCCGCGATACTGTAAATGCATCGGAGAAATCGCCTGAAATTAGTAGCACCTCCAAATCCCGCTCAAGGTGGGCGAGCGAATGCGAGCCCTGGTTTAAGCCAAACCGACCGCTACTCAGCGCTACATTCAATCCGCTTTCTAAGCCGCGAAAAAGAAAACCCGGTAATTGAAAATTAAGTGGTAGAAAAGCGTAGTCCAACTTAAGAAGACGCTGAATTTTGGCGTTTCGAGAATATTTAACATCACGTGCCGGATTAGCATGGCGCGTATTCGAGGCGTAAGCGGTTGTTTGGGATTTGGTATCGGAACGCACAGGCGTCGGTTTCTAATCGGCAAGCACAAGCGCCGCCTATTTATGATAGATTGCTGGTGCCGAGAAGAGGACTTGAACCTCCACGGGGTTTCCCCCACTGGCACCTGAAGCCAGCGCGTCTACCAATTCCGCCACCTCGGCAAAGAGATGCGCAATCTACCGAACGACCTCTAGTGAGTCAATGAGCCCACCGAAAAAAAAGAATTCAAAACGTCAAAACCGTGAGCCCGGCGATGAGCAAATTACGCCCGGCGCTATTATTGACGCCTTACAACGTGCGGCGGTCCCTTGCACTGTCAAAATTCTCGCCCAGCACATGAAGCTCCGCGGAAAGACCTCATTAAAAGGGCTGGAAAGCGAATTACGACAATTAGTCAGATCCGGAAAGCTCGTCAAGTCGCGCGCGAATCGCTATGGTCTCGCGGCAAAAATGGACGTTGTTGCAGGGAGTGTTTTGGCGCACCCGAATGGCTATGCCTTTGTAAAACCAGACGACGGCGGCGAGGATATCTATGTTAACCGTCGCGACGCGCTCCGCGTTTTGCATCTTGATAGGGTACAAATCTCTATCACCGGGATAGATCACAAGGGCAGGCGCAAAGGCAAAGTGATTGAGATCCTTGAACGCGCTAATCATGAAGTAGTCGGTCGCTATTTCAAAGAAAGCGGCGTCGGTTTCGTTGTCCCCGAAAACCGAAAAATTAATCAAGATATTTTGTTAACCGGTGATCGAGGCTTGGCCAAAAACGGCCAAATCGTCGTTGCAAGGATTGATAAGCAGCCTGATGGTCATTCTCAACCTTTGGGTAGCATTATTGAAGTCCTGGGAGATCATCTATCGCCGGGCATGGAGATTGAAATTGCAGTTCGCTCCCATCAGCTGCCGCACGAGTGGCCCGACCAGGTCGTTGAAGAACTCGAAGCGATTCCCAACGAAATTTCAAACGAATTAGAAACGCTTGGGCAGGGCGAGCGAAAAGATTTACGCGAGCTGCCATTCGTGACGATTGATGGCGAAGATGCGCGAGATTTTGACGATGCAGTGTATTGCAAAAAAAGAAAGAACGGTTACACACTCTACGTGGCAATTGCGGATGTATCCCATTATATAAAAATGGGCTCGGCCCTAGACGCTGAAGCCTACAATCGTGGCACATCGGTGTATTTTCCCAGTTCGGTCATTCCGATGTTGCCAGAGGAATTGTCGAATGGCATTTGTTCCCTGATGCCAAGCGTCGATCGCTTAGTGCTTGTCTGCGAAATGGCTTTTGATGAGCGCGGCGTGCGTAAGCGAGCAAGATTCTACGATGCTGTAATTCACTCTCACGCTAGATTGACCTATACGCAAGTCAGCGCATGGCTAGATGGGGACGAAGCTGCTTTTAATGAACTCGACGCCGAAAATTTTGAGCCCGAGGTAATCGGGCCGCTTTGGGAGATATATCAGCATTTTGAGCGCACCCGTGCAGCACGTGGTGCCTTAGAAGTAGAGACGGTGGAGCCGTTATTTATTTTTAACGAGCAACGGAAAATTTCAGCCATCGAATCGCGGGAACGAAACGATGCCCATAAAATAATCGAGGAATGCATGATTGCGGCGAACGTTGCTGCGGCAGAGTATTTGTCCGACAGCGACTATGCGGCCATTTATCGTAATCACGATAAGCCCGATAGCGAAAAGTTAGAAGCGCTTAGACAATTTCTCGTTGATTTAGGCCTGCCAGCTAAATTTAGCGAACCACCGACCGCTGAGTCAGTTGCTAGCGTGCTCACCTTGGCCCGCGAACGAGCGGATCGAGTCATGATCGAAACGATGATATTGCGGTCGCTAAAATTGGCGGTTTACGCCAATGAAAACACGGGCCATTTTGGCTTAGCGTTGTCGAGCTATTGTCACTTTACGTCACCCATTCGCCGCTATCCTGATTTAGTCATTCATCGAGCACTAAAAAATCGTCGACGTCGCAAGCGGGCAACACCGATTACGCTCGCCGATCTCGCAGAAACGGCTGACCAATGTTCTTTTACCGAGCGGCGCGCGGAGGAAGCATCTCGGGATGTGACGGCCTGGTTAAAGTGCGAGTATATGCAAGATAAAGTCGGCGAGGATTTTAATGGTTATGTCAGTGGCGTCACAAATTTCGGTGTGTTTGTGACTTTAACGGATATATTTGTCGAGGGTTTAGTGCATGTCACTGCCTTACCGCAAGACTACTATCACTATGATCCAATTCGACACACATTAAGCGGTGAAAAAACACGGCGTGAGTATCGCATTGGTGATGAGCTTGAAGTCAAGGTGTTGAGCGTGAGCCTGGCAGAACGAAAAATCGATTTTGAGCTCACTGGAAACGCCCCTTAAGGCCTTACGTATTCGAGCAAATATATGCCTCTATCTGCTTTGCCATTGTCTTCGCGATTTCTACCGCCACGCGCGAACAAAAAGCTGCATAGACACAGCATCGTCGCGGTGGGCGCAGTCAAAATAGCAATATTGCCAGATCAAGCCAATGTCTAAGCGCTCATTCATTGTTTGGGGTACACACAGCGTGTCGGCCTTGCTCAAATTTAATCCCCATCAATTGTTGGAAATCTGGTTGCGTGAACCGATTGAGCAATCGGGACCATTAAATGCGCTGCGGCAGCTTTGCGAATCTGCAGACATTAGATTTAATGCGGCGGACAAAAAGCAACTGGATAAATTGACTGGCGGCGCGAATCATCAGGGCGCTGTGGCAAGGCGACGCTCGCCAATTCGTTCGGATCTGGAAAACTTGGTAGACGGTATTTTGGAAACGCAGCCGAACCCACTTTTTTTGGCGCTCGATCAGGTGCAGGATCCGCAGAACTTCGGTTCCTGTCTGCGTCTCGCCGATGCCGCCGGGGTCAGCGGCGTGATCATTCCAGGTACCAGTCAAGCACCAATATCGGGGGTAGTGGCGAAAGTGGCCAGCGGTGCGCTTGATTCGGTGCCTATTGTGCAGATTAACAACCTAGGGAACGGGCTGCGGTTGTTGAAAAAGAAAGGCGTCTGGGTCGTGGGAACCGACGATGCCGCGAACGAGATCTATACCGATACGGATTTAAGCGGCGCGACGTGTCTGGTGCTCGGCAGCGAAGGGGAGGGACTACGGCAGCGCACCCGGGAAACCTGCGATTTTGTGGTGAGTATTCCCATGACGGGCGAGGTGGGCAGTTTGAATGTCGCGAATGCCGCAGCGGTTTGCCTGTTTGAAGCCAGACGTCAGCGCCAGCTTAAACCGCTGGAACCGGGTTAGAATCGCTAACATACTTGATTATTAAGCAATTTTCCGGCGACCTATTGCATTTCGGCAAGCACCACACTAAGATTGCGCCCCTTAATACAACCTGCTGGAAAAGTATCGCTTTTCCTCTCCTTGCTTCACTCGCACGCGCTAAACCTTTGGTTGGGCGGCTAGGAAGCTATAACCCAGAAGGAGTCATCATTGAGACACTATGAAATTGTGTTTCTGGTCCACCCTGATCAGAGCGAACAGGTTAACGCCATGATTGAGCGTTACCGTACTATCATCGAATCGAATAATGGCCTAATTCATCGTCTCGAAGACTGGGGACGACGACAACTTGCCTACCCGATTAATAAGATCCATAAAGCGCACTACGTCTTGATGAATATCGAGTGCGATGGTGAAACGCTGGCTGAACTGGAAAGTGCGTTTCGTTTTAACGATGCCGTGATTCGAAATTTAGTCATTAAACGCGACCAAGCAGATACTGAGGCGTCGCCGATGGCTAAGGCCAAAGAAGAAGCCGACGCCCGTGAAGCAGAAATAAACGCACGACAAGCGCGCTCGCAAGATAGCGAATCTGCTAGCGAAGGTAGTACCGCGGCTAAAGACGATAGCGGCGAATCCGAAAGTTCAACGGAGGATGCCGAAGCCGTTACTGAACAAACAGAATCTGAAGAGGAAAACGCCGATGGCTAGATTTGTCCGAAGAAGACGGTTCTGCAAATTCACCGCAGAAGGTATCGAGGAGATCGATTACAAGGATCTCAACACCTTGAAAGCGTATATCACTGAAAGCGGCAAGATTGTCCCAAGTCGAGTGTCGGGAACCAAAGCACGCTATCAACGCCAGCTCGCCACGGCTATCAAGCGCGCAAGATATTTAGCCTTACTGCCGTATAGCGACGCGCACTAAGGCTTAATACCCAACCGCTGAGTCAGCAAGCTTTTGAGGCGGGGCTAGCGCAGAGGGCGAACAAGTAAATGCTGTCGATTGCTCGATTGGCAATGAGAGGCCCATTGGTTGCGGCAGTTTTGGCGACAGTGTACGCCGTGTTGGCACAGCTGTTCGACCCGTTTTTGCTAGTTTGCGGCGCCATAGTCAGTCTTTCTGCCTTACGACATGGTGATAGCGCCGCGCTGCAGATATTGGTTAGCGTGGTGTTAGCGGCAGGGAGCATTGCGTTTTTCGTCACCAAGGGTTTTTCCGGCTACGTGTTACTGGCAGGCGCTTTACTACCTTTGGTTGTACTAGCGACGGTGCTAAGGCGCACTGAAAATCAAGGCATCGCATTGTCGATAGCAGCCTTGTTCGCGCTTGGCTTCGCCGCCTACGCGCGGTACAGCGTGCCAAATGTTGACGAATATTGGATGCGTAGACTGCAGGAATTTAACGACGCAGTCGAACACCAGGGTGGGCAGTTTTTAGACGCCGAGCAGCTTTCTGCTGTGGCATCGATGATGCATGCAAGTACGATATTACTTGTCATGTTGTTTTTGACCCTATCGCTGTTTTTGGGTCGATGGTGGCAGGCGTCGCTGTACAATCCAGGCGGATTTGGCACCGAGTTCCGCAAATTTGTGTTGCCGAAATCGCTCATGATAGGGGCGGCCGCGGTTTCATTAGTTAGCCTGGTGGCCTTACGTTCAAACGGCGAAATAGCGCTGATAGGTGACATGCTGTTACTTGCGGTAATTTTATTCGCCATGCAAGGTTTGGCCGTTGTTCATCATCGGGCGCATGTTAAGGAATTTGCCGCACGACCAATGTTTGTGTGTTTGTATATATTCTTGGTTATTTTGCCGCATATTTTTGGCTTTTTATTGGCAATAGTGGGAATCGCGGATAACGTGGTTGATTTCCGCCGGCTACGGAGCGAGTATTCGTAACGTTGGGTTGACTTAAGGACTAATCCTGGTTTCGAACTATTAAGCAGTAACCGACGCCGACACGTTGGTGCAACGAAACATTTGATTGATTGAGGTTTGCAAGATGGAAGTAGTATTACTTGAAAAAATTCAGAACTTGGGCGAGTTGGGCGACACGGTTAAGGTAAAACCCGGATTTGGCCGCAACTACCTCATCCCGCAAAAAAAAGCGGTACCGGCTACCCCCGAAAACGTTGAGAAATTTGAAGCGCAACGTGCCGAATTAGAAAAAGCGCAGGCCGATTCATTAAAATCGGCACAAGCGCGCGCCGCCGCACTTGAAGAATTCAAAGTCCAGATCGCCGCAAAGGTTGGTTCCGAAGGCAAACTCTACGGCTCAATTGGCACTGCAGAAATTGCCGCTGCCGTAAGCGAGGCTGGCGAAGCGATCGAAAAGCGCGAGGTCCGCCTCCCCAAGGGGCAATCCGCGAAGTGGGTGAACATACGGTTAGCCTCCATTTCCACGCCGATGTGGATGTTGATATCCAGGTAGAAGTGATTGCCGAGGAAGAAAATGCTGAGAGCTAAAGGTGAATGAGCTGGTTGTTCAACGCGACGTGTCGGATTGCCCAATCCAAGCTCACAAGGCCGCGCGTGCTGCCAGTTTAACCAAGCGTTCAGCTACTTAGTGCCGCATTGCCGTGGTGGAAAACCCCTTCATTGATGAAACCGAGAGCATCGTATCTGACCCCAGCACGCGTGCGTTAAAAATTCCCCCGCATTCGATCGAAGCCGAACAATCTGTTCTCGGTGGATTGATGATCGACAATGATTCTTGGCTACAGGTATCGGAGAGAATTACAGAAGGTGACTTCTATCGTCGCGATCACAACGAAATATTCCGAGCGATTGAAGCGCTCGCAAACGATGGCCAACCGTATGATGTGGTGACCTTAGCGGAGTGGCTGCAAAAAAATGACTCGCTAGATTCCGTTGGGGGCCTAGATTATCTAGCCAATTTGGTTGAAAACACGCCGTCCGCCGCCAATATTAGCGCCTACGCCGATATTGTTAGAGAGCGAGCGGTACTTCGCTCACTCATTCGTGCGGGCACCGATATTGCCGACAGCGCCTATCGACCCGAGGGTCGCAATGCCGATGAATTATTGGACGATGCCGAACGCTGCGTGTTTGAAATCGCCGATCGCGAATCTCGTGGCCGCATCGGCTTCCGTCCTGTCAAAGAACTGTTGGTGGACGCCTTAGATCGAATCGATCAACTATTCCAACAGGACAACCCAATCACCGGCGTCGCTACCGGCTACTATGAATTAGACGCCATGACCTCGGGCTTACAGCCATCTGATCTCGTGATTGTTGCCGGTCGACCGTCTATGGGCAAAACGGCGTTTGCACTAAACCTAGCCCAAAACGCTGCAATCAAAGAATCCGTCGGCGTGGCGATTTTCAGTATGGAGATGCCCAGCGAACAACTTGCCATGCGGATGCTTTCCTCGCTCGGTCGAATTGATCAACACAAAGTTCGCACCGGGCGCTTGGCCGACGATGATTGGCCTCGCTTAACGCATTCCGTTGGGATCTTGTCTGAAGCAAAATTATTTATTGACGACACGCCTGCGCTAAGCCCGGGTGAGCTTAGAACACGTTGCCGGCGCTTAGCGCGGGAACATGGTCTTGGCATGATAATTATCGATTACCTGCAGTTGATGCAGGTTACTGGCGGCGGCGAAAACCGCGCAACCGAAATTTCTGAAATTTCGCGCTCGTTAAAAGCTCTGGCTAAAGAACTTAACGTGCCTGTAATCGCGCTGTCGCAACTTAATCGAAGCCTCGAACAGCGAACCGACAAACGCCCGGTAATGTCTGATCTGAGAGAGTCCGGTGCCATCGAGCAAGACGCCGACGTGATCATGTTTATTTATCGCGATGAAGTTTATGACGAAGACACCATGGACAAGGGGATTGCTGAGGTCATCATTGGTAAGCAGAGAAATGGACCTATTGGTACGCGTAAGCTGCGGTTTTTTGGCCAATACACAACTTTTGAAAACTTAGCCCACGAAGATTTTTCAAACGAGGAGAGGCAATGACCCGGCCCGCCAGGGTCATCGTGGATACATCCGCCCTGCAGTTTAACCTCGCCCTAATTAGGCAAAAAAATCCCGGCGTTAAAATTATGGCTATCGTCAAGGCGGACGGTTATGGCCATGGCGTGAGTCGGGTGGGTAACGCACTTGCGAGCTCGGACGCCTTCGGTGTTGCCTCAATTGAAGAGGCAGTAAAACTCCGAGAAGGCGGTGCGTCAAAACCGATAGTGTTATTAGAGGGGCCATTTGAACCGAACGAATTGCAACAGATTCACGACTTGCAGTTGCATGCTGTTGTTCATACCCATGTGCAATTAGCGATGATCCTCGAGAGCGATTTCCGCGCGCCGCTCTGGATCAAAATTGATTCGGGTATGCATCGCCTGGGTTTCTCTCCAAACGAGCTGCCTAATGTGCTTGCCTCTCTTCGTAATTACCCGGCGCCTGTTCGTTGCATGACTCACCTTGCCAATGCGCATGACCTTGATGATGACAATACCGAATCGCAACTTACTGTTTTCGCAACAAGCGTGCAAGATTTCGATGGCGAAACTAGTGTTGCGAATTCCGCCGGCTTATTAGGTTGGCCGCAAATTGAAGGCGCGTGGGCGCGGCCAGGCATCATGCTTTATGGTGTTTCGCCTTTCCGCGATAAAGTCGGCAAAGATTTTGGTTTGAAACCTGCAATGAGCGTTAAGTCGGCGATAATTTCGGTTAGACGAATCAATCCCGGCGAGTCGGTCGGTTATGGTCGCGGTTTTGTTGCGAGTGAAGCTTTGACGGTTGGTGTGGTCGCGTTTGGCTATGGTGACGGCTACCCGCGCGCCGCCGGAACAGGTACGCCTATTTTGGTAAACGGACAGGCCGCAGAAGTGATAGGTGAAGCGTCGATGGACATGCTTACTGTCGATCTAACGAAAGTAAGCAACCCGCAAGTTGGCGATGAAGTAACGCTATGGGGCCCAGATTTACCGGTCGAGCTGGTCGCCAAAAGTGCGCAAACAATTCCTTATGAATTGTTATGTCGCGTACGGATGCGCGCACGCTACGTTGAAAATTAATGGCTAAAGCAAAAAAAACACAATATCAATGCCAGCAGTGTGGTGCGCTGCATTCGAAATGGGCGGGACAATGCAACGAGTGCGGAGAATGGAATTGTCTTGTTGAAACAGTAGTCGCTGCCGTCAACGCCCCGCAATACAAGGGCTACAGTGGTGAGCAAACCGCTGTTCAAACTCTATCCGAAGTGATGGCCGAAGAAGTGCCGCGTGCCACATCCGGTATTCAAGAACTTGACCGTGTACTTGGCGGCGGTATTGTCGCGGGGTCGATTGTGCTGATCGGTGGCGATCCTGGTATCGGAAAATCGACTTTGTTATTGCAATCGCTCGCCAGCGTTAGCGCGGCAAATGAGCTTAATACGCTATACATCAGCGGCGAAGAATCCGCGGCACAAATTGCCTCTCGAGCCGCGCGGTTAAAACTTAATGCAGATACCTTACGTCTGCTTACAGAAACCGATGTTGACAAAATTATTGCCACTGCCACGAACGAGCGGGCGAATTTAATTGTTGTGGACTCTATTCAAACGATTTTTACCGGCGACCTGCAGTCGGCACCAGGCAGTGTGGCGCAGGTCCGCGAATGTGCGCAACGTTTAGTCCGTTTCGCGAAATCCTCATCAACTGCCGTGTATCTCGTTGGGCATGTTACGAAAGACGGCGCGATAGCCGGTCCTCGCGTGCTAGAGCATATGGTTGATGCGGTCCTTTATTTCGAAGGCGAAAAGTCGGAGCGATATCGCTTGGTGCGGGCGGTAAAAAATCGCTTCGGTGCGGTAAACGAGTTAGGCGTGTTCGCGATGACCGATCTCGGTCTTCGTGAGGTGAATAATCCTTCAGCTATCTGGCTATCGCGCCACGCGAAACCGGTGGCCGGTAGCGTGATTATGGTGTCGCGCGAGGGAACGCGACCTTTACTGGTGGAAGTGCAAGCTCTGGCTGACGAAAGTGTGTTAGGCAATCCGCGACGCGTGACCATCGGCTATGAGCACAATCGATTGTCAATGTTATTAGCCGTGCTAAATCGTCACGCGGGAATTTCGACCGCCGGTTGTGATGTCTTTGCGAATATTGTTGGCGGTGTGCGAATTACAGAAACCGGCGTGGACCTACCAATTTTGGCGGCAATCGTTTCCAGTCTGCGTGACAAACCGATCGATCATGAAACCGTAAGCTTTGGGGAAGTTGGTTTAGCAGGAGAAATCCGACCGGTGCAGAGTGGTGAAGAGCGCTTACGCGAGGCAGCGAAACATGGGTTTAAACGGGCCATCATTCCGCAGGCCAATGCGCCCAAATCTAAGGTGAAAGGTATAGAGGCGATACCCGTTGAACGGCTGGCAGACGCGATTAGCGAAATCTAGTTGCTAACGCTCGATTGTTGGCTGGCCACTTTCTTCAGCACTATCTCGGTCGTCGTCACCCACGTCTTCCGAGGTGTTTGCTATTTGGTTCTCTTGCGCAGGTGGCGTGACGCGAACGGTTTTAACCACCGTATCGCTGGCATGCAAAATCTCTAAGGTGTAGTTGTCGATTCTTAAACTAGTTCCTGGTTCAGGAATGTCTTCCAGCGCTTCAAGGATTAAGCCATTTAAAGTCTTGGGGCCTGCTTCGGGCAGTTCCCAACCACAACTACGATTCAGTTCGCGGATATTCGCCGTCGCGTCAATTAAGTACGTACCGTCTTCCTGCGGATGGATATCGCGTTCGTATACGAGAGGATCGGTGGTGTATTCACCAACAACTTCTTCCAATAAGTCATCGAGGGTTACTAGGCCTTCAAGTTCTCCGTATTCATCCACACAAAACGCAATACGTTGGCGCTGCAGCTGAAAGTTAATAAGTTGGGTATGCAAGTTGGTTCGCGTGGGCACAAAATAGGGTTCTACCACTAGTCCCTCAATGTCCGATAACTCGACAGAACCTTTGTTGAGCACTAGGCGGGTCAAATTACGCATATGTAGAATGCCGATGACGTTATCGGGGTTAGTTCGGTAGCAGGGCAACCTCGTATGCCGGCAAACTTCCAATTGTTCTAGTATTTCAACCCACTCTCCGTCTAAATCAAGCGCTACAATTTCCGAGCGCGGCACCATAATATCTTCTACGGTCGCTTTCTCTAAATCCAAAATGCCGGTGAGCATTTGTTTGTGTTTGGTCGGAATCATAGCGCCGGCTTCTTTAACCACGGTGCGCAGCTCTTCTCTGTCTAACGGGTCTTCGCCACGTTTTTCTGGGTCAATGTCGAATACATTTAACATAGTGTTAGAGATTGCATTCACTACCCGCACGAACGGGTAAAATATCGCCATTAAGATCCGTAGCAACATTGACGAAGGAAACGCGATCGCTTCTGGATGTAATGCTGCGTACGTCTTGGGCAATACCTCAGCGAAGATAAGGACGACCATCGTTAGAACGACGGTTGTGATAAGGAGGCTATCCTGACCTAGTAGTCGCAGACCGATGAGCGTGGCGATTTGTGCGGCAAGAATGTTGACAAAATTGTTTCCGAGAAGGATCAGGCCGATTAGACGGTCGGGGCGTTGCAACAGCTCATGTGCGCGTTTTGCCCCAGGGTGATTGTTATCGGCAAGATGTTTAACGCGATAACGATTGAGCGCCATCATCGCCGTTTCGGTACTTGAAAAATAAGCCGACACGCCAATCAGCACGAATAGCACGACGACTAAAGTAAGGATAGAAATTTCGCTCATTAAGCCTAGGCGCGGTGCAAAATGAGTTCGAGAACGACCTTTGAACCAAAAAAGCCGATGGCGAGAAGCGCTACGCCAGTACATACATACTTCACCGCGCGATGACCCCGCCAATGATATTTTATTCTGCCAATTAGGAGGACGGCGAATACGAACCACGCCAGGATCGAAAAGAAAATTTTATGCGCCAAGTGTTGCGCACCGATGTCCTCAATCGCGAGTCCGCCTAAGACAAGGCTTATTGTCAACAGCGCAAATGCGATACCGGTGAGTTGAAACAGGATATTTTCCATCGTTGATAGCGGCGGCAAAAAATTAAGAACCGGTCTATGGGTTTTTAGGCGATGATGAGCGAAGGCAAGATAAATTGCCTGTACTGCCGCGATCGCTAGAAGACTGTACGAAAATATCGATAAGGCAATATGCACTTGGGTGATGAAAGGTGCGCTCTGAATAACGCGTTGGCTAGGTAGCCACTGAGCGATGGCAACAAAAACTGCTGCGAGTGGGTATATCACCACGCCTAAGCTTTTGACGGGCTGCCAAATGAGTATGGCGCTGAGTAACGTGGCGACGCAAAGGGCAACCAACGAGGCGATAGGAAAAATACCCAAATTGAAACCTTGTTCGGCTTTTGACAACACGAATAGGGCGAGGCCGTGCGATAATAAAGCCAGGGTCGCCAAGACCACCGAGGTGGCGCCCAATTTTGAGTGATGTGAGCGGCGTGTTAGAACGAACGCGCAAGCAAGATAGCTGGCCATCGCAACTAAGGATAATGCGCTTATAGTCATTTGCCGACCGCGGCACTAGCGTGAGGTTGCGTCAACATCGGCATACCTGATAGGTGATGTCTCATGGGAATGCGTTGCTTGGCGCACGCCGCGCGCCTGAAATATCGATTTGATGGCGTCGATGGTCTCACATCCGAGGTTTTTCATGAAGTACTCAATAAAAATATAGGCTCTCTGGGCCCTGATTAACAACATGGCCAGAATTTTATTTACGTGGGAATTGGGTCAGGGGCTTGGCCATTTAGTTCGCTACCAAGGCTTAATTGGAAAATTACTCGATAATGGCCACCGCGTAAGCTATCTCGCCCGCGATGCGGAGCGTGTGCGCTCGGTAAACCCGCAAGCCGCGATAGACATCAACAAAATCCAACCGGAGTTTCTCCCCAAACGGCGAAGAATTATCCAACCTCCAATTGCGAGCCCGGCAACCTTGCTTTTCAATTGTGGGTTTTCTGATGCCGCTAAGCTAGCTGCCCGTACCAGGATTTGGTTAGACCAGATTCGGCGTATTAAGCCCGATTTGATTGTCGCCGATCACAGTCCGAGTGCCGTTTTCGCCAATAAATTTCTTGGCTATCCGTTAATCATTAGCGGTAACAGTTTCACCGTACCGCCGGCTGAACGGCCGTTTCGCTTATTTCAATTCTGGCGCTTTAATCATAGCGAAGAGTCGCTTGCGGTTGAAACAAGCGTCACAGAAGTTCTAAACGGAGCTGCTCGATCACTCGGTGGCGAAGACGGCTTAATAAAGCACCCAAGCGAACTGTACCGGGCGGATCAGGTTTGGCTTACTACCTTCGAAGAATTGGATAGTTACGACAATCGGCCGCATGGCAATTACGTCGGTACGTTTTACCAACCTGGGTTCGGTGACGATTTCTCATGGCCGGTGGCGCCAGGCCCGAAGGTGTTTGTCTATCTTAGAAATGCGCGAGGCATTGAGAACCTAGCTGTATGGGCAAGACAGGTGGGGGCCAGTTTAGTACTCGTTTGCCGCGATTTAACCGCCGCTCAGAGACACATGTTCTCCGCGGCACACACAAATTTTGCGTTTGGACCGGTAAAACTAGACAAGGTGGCGGCTG
>JBCCFA010000001.1:0-43366 GCA_039029975.1 Pseudomonadota bacterium | reverse complement strand
CGGACCGAACGAAAATTGTCTCGATTGGCCATGTGTCGAATGCGCTGGGCACAATTAATCCGGTAAAAGAAATGACGCGACTGGCTCACTCGGTTGGCGCGTATGTTTTAGTAGACGGAGCGCAGGCTAGCGCTCATCTAAGTATCGACGTAAAAGCGCTCGATTGCGATTTTTACGCGTTTTCTGGCCATAAAGTCTTTGGCCCAACGGGTACCGGTGTACTTTATGGTAAAGAAGCACTGCTAGAAGCGCTGCCACCTTACAAAAGCGGCGGCGACATGATCAAAGAAGTACGTTTGGATCAGACTACCTATAACGATTTGCCTTATAAGTTCGAAGCCGGAACCCCGAATATCGCTGGCAATATCGCGCTAGGCACAGCGCTGCAATATATGATGTCGGTTGATATCGAGGCTGCAGCCAGACACGAAGATCTTCTTTTATCCACTGCAACTCACCATCTACAGAAGATACCTGGCTTGAGGCTGGTTGGCACCAGTAAGGACAAAGCCAGCGTTTTATCGTTTACTTTCGAGGACGTTCATCCACACGACCTTGGCACGCTCCTCGACAATCAGGGCGTAGCCATTCGTACCGGCCACCATTGCGCGATGCCCGTGATGCAGAAATTTGGCTTAGAAGGCACTGCTCGAGCCTCGTTCGCAATGTACAACAACGAAGAGGACGTTGAGCAATTTGTCCACGCGCTAGACAAATCGATTGAGATGTTGAGGTAAACGGGCAAACCATGACCGATCCACACAATTACAACGAACCGGTAACGGTAATTAAGGATTGCGACGCCATCCTAATTCCAGAAGGGTCCAATATCACGCTAAAAGAGGGGACCACTGTCTACATTACCCAAGCGCTTGGTGGCTCAGTGACGGTAAACGTGAACGGCATGTTGGCGAGAATCGCGGCCAGAGACGTTGAAGCTATTGGCTTAGAACGGAGCGAAACACCGGTAGATGGTGCTGTTGCCGCCGCCGATGGTAGCGTGGACGAGAGTCTAATTTGGGAGCAATTGAAAACCTGCTACGACCCGGAAATTCCTATCGATGTCGTGGAACTAGGCCTAATCTATCGCTGCGAAGTCGAGAAAACTGAGGCCAAGGAAAATACCGTTAATATCGATATGACGTTAACCGCCCCGGGTTGTGGAATGGGTCCATTTCTGGTGGACGACGTACAAAGCAAGGTCGCCGAAGTGCCGAACGTTAATCATGTGAACGTTGAATTAGTGTTTGACCCACCCTGGAATCCTGAAATGATGTCCGAAGCGGCGCGGCTACAGACCGGCTTGTACTAGCAAGTTTTACAAGACGCAAAACCCTCATCGGTCCGCCGGCGAGTCAACAAATTAACGAAACCGTTGGCGCTTTGCTCGCCGCGTCTTCTAACCCGCCGGTTTTGCCGATTCTGTCCGTGATTTTAGGGCTGCATACCTCTATAATGCCGCCATTTTTCAATACCTTATATCATTCTTCCCAGGAGTAACCGTAAAAATGGCGACCGAAAGAACGCTCTCAATTGTTAAACCCAGTGCCGTTGCTGACAATCACATAGGAGCCATTCTCAATAAGTTCGAAACTGCGGGACTAAAAATCGTCGCCGCCAGAATGATGCAGCTCACAAAAGAGCAGGCGGAAGGCTTTTATGCGGTTCATAGCGAGCGCCCGTTTTTCGGCGAGCTCGTCGAGTTCATGATGTCTGGCCCGATTTTAGTTCAGGTTTTAGAAGGCGAAAACGCAATCCTAAAAAATCGCGAAATCATGGGCGCGACAAATCCTGCCGAAGCAGATCCGGGCACGATTCGAGCGGAATTCGGTAAAGATATTTCCGAAAATGCTGTTCACGGTTCGGATGCACCCGAAACCGCGCAAACCGAGATTGCATTCTTCTTCAACGACGACGAAGTCATCTCGCGGTGACCATCTAGGTAGCGACGTATTCGGTACCGATTACCAAAGACATGACAAATTTACTCGATCTCGATCATGACGGTTTAACCCAATATTTCGAAAGTATTGGCGAGCGGCCGTTTCGATCTACCCAAGTTTTGCAGTGGATCCACAAACTTGGAGTGAGCGATATCGCTGAGATGACAAACTTGAGTAAGACCTTACGCAGTTCTCTCGCTGTGCAAACCCAGATTAGTGCGCCAGAAATTCTTCATACACAGCGCTCGCAAGATGGCACCATTAAATGGTTGTTAAAAGTCGATGCACATAATTCTGTCGAGACAGTCTTTATCCCGGAAGATAACCGCGGAACACTATGCGTTTCTTCGCAAGTGGGTTGCCCGCTAGATTGCCGATTCTGCGCTACTGCTCAACAGGGTTTTAATCGAAACTTAACTACCGCGGAAATTATTGGGCAAGTATGGATTGCGGCCAAGCAACTCGGCCATCATCCGGAACACAATCGTCGTATCACCAATGTGGTGATGATGGGTATGGGCGAACCCCTACTGAATTTCGATAACGTGACTCGGGCGATGCGTATCATGCTTGATGATTTCGCGTACGGCTTAGCACGTCGGCGGGTGACGCTAAGCACCGCTGGCCATGTCCCTGGTATCGATAAGCTAGCCGAAGAGTGCCCGGTGAGCTTGGCTGTGTCGTTACACGCCAGCAACGATTCCTTGCGCGATGAGATAGTACCCATAAATAAAAAATATCCGATTTCTGAATTACTTGCCGCATGTCAACGATACGCAAAATGTAATCCTCATGACGTAATCACTTTCGAGTACGTGATGCTAAAAGGGGTCAATGACAGTCTGGCCGATGCAAAAGCGCTCATTCGGATTTTGAATGATGTGCCAGCAAAGGTGAATTTAATACCATTTAACCCGTTTCCCGGTTCGCGCTACGTTTGCTCATCAAAACAAATCATTGATCAATTCCGCGAACGTCTCCAACAAGCCGGCATCGTCACCGTGACCAGAAAAACACGCGGCGACGATATTGCTGCCGCGTGCGGCCAGTTAGTCGGTGAAGTTCAAGCGCGCAGTGCCCGCAAAGCAGACGTGCGTTTATCTCGTCGTACCTCGACCACCGAAGAGATCCGAATATGAGCAGACGGCTAATAGATTTTATTTTCTTATCGCTGTTCCTCGTTCTTCTCGTTGGCTGCGCAGCGCCCCAATCCACACCGAATACCGCGCCCGGAACACCAAATAAACGAAAAATTGCCGAGCTGAACACCCAAATCGCTATTCAACACTTACGTGACAGAGATTATGAAATAGCGTTGAAAAAATTGGATAAAGCCACTTCTACCGATTCCAGCTACCCCGATGCTTACAACGCACTAGGCATCGTTTACAGCCAAATTGGTGAAATCGAAAAAGCCGATGAGAATTTCCAGCGAGCACTACGTCTGGACCCAGAGAACTCCTTAACGCTCAATAACTACGGCCAATTTCTTTGTAAAAACGCCGATCCGCAAAAAGGCCAGGAAATGTTTGCGCGAGCAACGGCGAATCCCTTATACAAAACACCCGAAGTTGCGCTGACCAATGCGGGAACCTGCTCGCTTGATCAAGGCAAGCAAGACGAAGCGGAAAATTATTTTCGCGAAGCTTTGGAGAAAAATCCGCGCGTTGCGGTCGCCCTACTGCAGATGGCTTCAATTACCTATGACACCGGTCGCTATCTACCGGCGCGGGCGTACATTCAACGATATTCTGAAATTTCGCGCCATGTACCGCGAAGTTTGTGGCTGGGCATTTTAATAGAGCGTGAGTTAGGTGGCCGGGATGCCGAAGCGAGTTACGCTTTGCGACTCGAAAAGAATTTCCCAGACTCGAAAGAAGCCGGCATGTTGAGCCAATAATGGCGACAGCAACCGAATTGCCGTTCTTGCATCTACCGTGACTTCCGTTGAAACAACCCTGACCCCAAGCGGCGATCGCGGCGAACTTACCACGCCGGGGAAAATGATCGAACGCGCCCGGGAACATGCAAAACTTAGTCAAGCCGATTTAGCACAGAGACTTCGTCTGGACACGCGTTATATCCGCCATTTGGAGTTGGACAATTTCGAACAACTGCCAGGACCCACTTTCGTAAAAGGGTATATTCGCTCGATTGCCAATGAGCTAAACGTAAATCCAGATCCGATACTAGAGTCCTATCGGGAAATATCAAACACCGAACGCGAGCCAACTTTAGCGGATTTCGAATCGCGACCCCCGCCGCAAGTCTCAAGCAATAGTTTTACAGTGAAGGCCGGCAGCTACGCGCTCGTTATTGTTTCCGTGTTGTTATTCGTCTTTTGGTGGCAATCGAACAAACAAGAGTCGAGCAAAGGATCTGTATCGGAGCAGCCGACTGCCCATACCAACACGCCCTTACCCTACGACTTTACGCAGGTAATCCATGATGAGTCGCCGTATTTCGAATCGCCGCTCAAGCGCCTTGAAGACTCGATGACTGCGATCGAGCGAGAGAATGGCGATAAATCGGACGTTGGGACGCTAGAACGCGGAGAGGCCTCGAATAGCGAACGATTCGAATTAAGCTTAAGTACCAGCGCTGAGTCTTGGGTAGAAATTTACGATGAGGATGGTAAGCAGCTTTATTTTGGTATGGCCAATCTTCGCGCACCTATTATTGTTAAGAGCGAAAAACCACTAGATTTGCTGATCGGCAATACACCGACGGTTGAGTTAAAGATAAATGAGCAAACGATTGATTTGGAATCCTTGTCGAGAGACGGTGTCGCCAAATTTACCTATCCCTAAACTTAGAAAAACACTGTGACCGAAAAACTCAAGTCAATAAAAGGCATGAAAGACCTGGTGCCTCCGCAGAGTGCGGATTGGCTAGCCGTGGAAACCACGCTAAAAAATATTTTAGCGTCTTACGGGTTCGAAGAAATTCGCTTTCCGATCATGGAATTCACGCAGGTGTTCTCGCGCTCCATCGGCGATGTGACAGACATTGTGCAAAAGGAGATGTATACGTTTGATGATCGCAACGGCGATAGCATTACGCTCCGTCCGGAAGGGACCGCAAGTTGCGTTCGCGCTGTGCTCGAACACAACCTTCTCCACCAACGCGCCCAGAAGCTTTGGTATATGGGCCCAATGTTTCGACACGAGCGCCCACAAAAAGGCCGATACCGCCAATTTCATCAACTCGGCGTGGAGTGCCTCGGGCTGGCCGGGCCCGACATAGATGCGGAACTTATTTTTCTCACCGCAAAAATCTGGCGCGCGTTCAATTTGAACTCGCTTCGTCTTGAACTTAATTCACTAGGTACCAGTGATGAACGCGCACAATATCGCAACGTGCTTTCCAGCTATCTGGAGGACTTTCGCGGTGAGTTGGATGATGATTCCTTGATTCGGCTAGAAAAAAACCCGTTGCGTATCTTAGATTCGAAAAACCCAGATCTGAAAAACGTCATCGCCGGTGCGCCAAGCTTGCTTGAAAACCTTGGTGAGGAATCCAAAGACCATTTCCACAAGCTTCAAGCGCTTTTAGATTCAGCCGGTATTGCATACGTCATTAATCCTCGTCTCGTTCGTGGGCTCGATTATTATTCAAAAACGGTGTTCGAATGGATAACAGACGAACTTGGTGCGCAAGGCACCGTTTGCGCCGGCGGCCGTTACGACGGTTTAGTAGAAATGTTGGGCGGCAAAGCAACACCAGCGATAGGGTTCGCGATGGGCTTGGAACGGTTTATTGAGCTTGTTGCCTCCGGTGCCGATTCTGATCAATCCAATGCCGACATTTATTTGTTGGGCGCAGATGAGCGTTTTAGCGGTGTCGCGCTAAATCTGGCCGACACCCTTAGGGATGGATTGCCGGGCAAACGAATTCAGGTCCATTGCGGCGGTGGCAGTATGAAATCTCAGTTCAAGAAAGCGGATCGTTCGGGTGCCAAAGTGGCTTTGATTTTAGGTGGTCAAGAAATCGAATCAGGCGAGGTCACAATTAAACCCTTGCGTAGTGACGAAAAACAAATCAGCGTTAAGCAAAGCGAGTGCGTCGGTGCGCTTTCTGCACTCACATAGATATTGATAGTTGCTCATATCTCCCCTGTTTCACCGGAGAACGTCTTCTGAGCGGCCGAGAACAGTTCTCGATTCGGGAATTTAGCGCTTTGTAGCTCGAATTTCGCTGATCTTCGCACACAGTCGCGTATAATCTGCGCTCCCAAAAAACTACTACACATCGGCCCGTTTATGCTCGGCCCGGAGACCTCAGTTGGACGCTTACGATTCTGAAAAAGAACAGATTGAGAAAATCAAAAAATGGTGGGATGCGAACGGCAATGCAATCATCGTAGGTCTGGTGCTCGGTTTAGGTGGTATCTTTGGCTACCGCTACTGGGAAAACAGCAAAATGCTAGCGGGCGAAAGCGCTTCTACAAATTACGAACACCTGGTGATTGTGTCGCAAGCCGGAGCCAGTGATGAAGCGACCACTGCGGCTGACGCAATCATTGCCAACCAACCAGACTCCCCGTACGCGAAAATGGCCGCCCTGGTGAGCGCAAAGTTAGCAGTCGACGCCAATGATTTCGAAACGGCGAAACAGCGTCTCCAGTGGGTGATAGATCACCCCAAGAAATCTGAACTTAGTGCAATAGCGATCGCAAGGTTGTCACAAATATTACTTAATGAGGGGAATGTCGCTGCTTCTTCTACGCTATTTGAATCGTTAAATAGTGATGAAAAGGGCCGCTTCGTCGAGCTGAGCGGCGACATCTTGCTTGCCGAAGGTGATACCGACGCAGCGCGAAAAGCATACGAACTAGCGGTACTCCAAGCCGAGAAATTCGGTATCGACCTTGAGCCGGTTCAGCTAAAACTCGACAACTTGAACTTTTTGCAGGCGCAAACCCCTAATACGCAATGAGATCAATATGGTTAGTCGCCCTGTGTTTCGTAGCGGGCTGCGAAACAATGTCGGATGTTACTGAGACGGTAAAAGGCGCTGTTGGCATTGAAGAGTCCAACGCCGCAAAACCTGCAGAACTTCTCGACTTCGAACCTAGTGTGGACGTTAACAAAGCATGGTCGGGTCGTTACGGCAAAGGCGTAGAGGAACTCTACATCGCGTTGATACCAGAGCACGCCGGTTCACGCGTCTACACCGCCGACCGCGACGGTCGTGTGATTTCCTTAGATTTAGAATCTGGTGACGAAATCTGGGCGGTTCGGAACAAGAAGTTTCGTATTTCTGGCGGACCGGGGGTCGGTGCAGGTGCTGTTCTTATCGGCACTTCGGATGCTGAAGTAGTTGCCTACAGCGCCGAAAATGGCGAGGAAATGTGGCGGACTAAGGTGTCTAGTGAAGTCCTCGCGCCGCCTAGAATCGATCGAGCGACCGCTGTTATTCGCACCGGGGACGGCAAACTTTTTGGCCTTGATGTTAATTCAGGCAAACGAAAATGGATCTACGACCGCTCTATTCCTACCCTAACCTTGAGGGGAACCAGTCCGCCGGTAATACACGAAGGTTTAGTCATCGCGGGTTTTGATAACGGGCGCCTCGCGGCACTCGATCTCGAAAACGGCAAACAAGAATGGGAACAACGGATTGCCATACCTAGCGGGCGATCTGATCTGGAACGTATGGTAGATATCGACTCGGAACCGATAATTTACGATGACACAATATACATCGCTAGTTTTCAAGGCAGTATCGCCGCCGTATCTGTGTTTGACGGTAGTCTGCTGTGGACCAGAGATTTGTCTTCCTACGCAACACTTGCGGTGGACTATGCTCACGTTTATGTCACAGATGAAAAAGGCAATGTCTGGGCGCTGGAAAGAGACTCAGGTACCGCAGTATGGAAACAGGAAGGGCTTACGGCAAGGCAGCTTACGGGACCAACCGCCTATGAAGATTTCGTTGTGGTGGGTGATTTAGAGGGTTATCTGCATTGGATCGACCGCAGCACGGGTTCACTCGTTGCCAGAACCCGGATAGATGGCGATCGCATACTAGTACCAGCTAAAGACGCAGATTCTTTGCTGTTGGGTTTTAGCTCTTCAGGCAGATTGAGCGCTTTCCGGATTGGAGAGAAAATCGTGCAATCCGAGCCCGCTGAACCACTCGAAGAGGAATCCGTCGAGGAACAAACAACAGACCAAGAAGAAATTTACGACATAGACGACCAACTATAAGTATCGCTTGTTCGTAACTACCAACAAGCCAATCGGCTTGTTAACCAGAGGTTCTTTGAACCCGACCATTGATGGTTTAGCGCATGCATCAATCCGAGCAATCCATACCCGTTATTGCCATCATAGGCCGCCCGAACGTGGGCAAATCTACATTATTCAATCGCATGACTCGCTCCCGGGATGCTTTGGTCGCCGATGAACCGGGCGTCACCCGCGACATCAATATCGGTGAGGGCAAAATTGGAGATGCCGACTACCTAGTCATTGATACTGGCGGTATCGATTCCGGTGCAACTAGCGAAGTCAACGAACTCGTGAGCAAGCGCGCGCTAGAATCGGTAAGCGACGCCGACGCCTTGATATTCGTGGTAGATGGTGCGGTCGGTATCACCGCAGAGGACCAATATATCGCGAATAGCGCTCGCAGATCTGGAAAACCTATCTTCCTTACGGTGAACAAGTCAGACCGTATCTCATCAACTGCTGCGGCCGAATTTAATGAGTTAGGAATCGGAGAGCCGCATCTCATCTCGGCACTTCGTGGACAAGGGATTGAAGCGCTAATTTCGAAAATCAGCGATCAATGGCCTCCACGCTCGGACAACGAAAGCGAAGAAGACGACAGCATTAAACTTGCCATTATCGGGCGCCCCAACGTAGGAAAATCGACTTTAATTAATCGCATGCTTGGTGAAGAGCGCATGCTGACGGCCGATTTTCCGGGCACTACCCACGACAGTATTGCCACTTCTATCGAGCGTCGCGGGACTCGCTTCACGCTCATCGATACGGCGGGCGTTAGGCGGCGCGGCAAGATTGCGGAACGAGTTGAAAAATTCTCTGTCGTAAAAGCCTTAAAAGCGGTCGACTCTAGCCACGTGGTTATCGTGGTTATTGATGCCAAAGAAAACGTTACCGAGCAGGATTTGCATTTGCTGGGTTTGGCACTGGACAGCGGTCGATCGCTGTTAATTGCAATCAACAAGTGGGATGGCTTACCCGCAGATCAGAGGCAACTAATCGTTAAAGAACTCGACAGACGTTTGCGCTTTGTGGCGTTCGCCGAGCAGCACTTTATCTCTGCACTCCATGGTACTGGTGTCGGTGATTTATTCGATAGTGCCGAACGCGCGTATCAAGCCTCCATGGTTGATATCAATACTGCCGACCTAACCAAGCTGCTCGAAACGGCCGTTACGGGACACCAACCACCGCTAGTAAAGGGGCGGCGAATCAAACTCAAACATGCTCACCTGGGCGGAAACAATCCGCCACGCATCGTCATTCACGGCAACCAAGTAAAATCCTTACCAGACTCCTACAAACGTTATCTCGGTAATTTTTTCCGCGATGCCCTCGGTTTGATTGGCACGGCAATTAAAATTGACCTTCGCCAAGGCGACAATCCGTTTTCCCAAAAACGTAACAAACTTACTCCCCGGCAAATCGAAAAAAAGAAACGGTTACGCAAGCATACGCTCAAGAAAAAATAACCAAAGCAACAAAATTCGCTCGAGATGTAGCGGATGGCTAAATAACCTGCATCAGCGGCATGGCTTGATGTTGCTCAGCAATCTGCCACCTAGCATCGATTGGCGCCGCCTGTAGGATTTCGCTTACATGTTCTGGCGTGTTGGAGTTTTCACTGAGGTGGGCCGCAATAATCAGCCCCAATGCGGGATGAGCAAGTTTGTTTAACAGAGCGCTTGCTTGCCTGTTACTGAAATGACCATATCGACCGGCGACCCTGGCCTTCAACGATTCTGGATATGAGCAATTCGCGAGAAGCTCAGGATCGTGATTGAATTCCAGGATCAAGGCATGGCAATGCTGAAAATGGGCTTCAACATGCGGCGTGACAGAGCCGATATCCGTGAGAATGCCTAAGCGGTTGTGGTTTTGGTCTTCTAGTACGAATTGGCACGGTTCGCGTGCGTCGTGAGGTACCGGGGTGGGTTGAATTGTGAGCGCCCCAATAGAAAATTCCCGATGTGGTGAGATTTCTCGTATTTCTACACCGCGCTCTGCAGCCATGTTGGTGGCCACCGCAGTGCCGTGCGTGAGGTATACCGGTACTTGATATTTGCGTGCCAGCGCCGCAACGTTCCCGGCGTGGTCACCATGCTCGTGAGTTACCAGCACAGCCGTTAATTCGTTTAAATCAAATGAAATAGAATCCGCGCGTTCTTTCAGGCTTTTCAGCGACACGCCGCAGTCAATCAACACCGCCGAAGAGTCCGCTACAACCAAAGTCGCATTCCCCCCGCTGCCGCTGGATAAGACTGAAAACTGCATCTATAAGGTTTGTGAAACTACTCTCGCTGAAATATTTTTTTGACGACGGCGCTGCGGTGCGCAAGAGACGGTATAAGCGCTTATCTCCCTGCCCCCTGAAGTAAGGCTTGATGCACTCGTCTTAGAACATTCGTTCCTTCTTCACTTGTTTCCCATTTGCCATCGTTGTTGAGCAATACTAACTCCGTTTTGGTACCGACACCGGTAAGACTAAGTTGGTAAGTGTCGTTTTTATCACCCCCAAATTTGAGCTTCGAAAACATGCCATCTTTTTTCTCGCCGGCGCCTTTTGGCAATTTTATGGCGTAAACGCCTCGCGATTTATTCGCCTCTTCCACTGCAATACCCGCTGCAGATAAGGCCGCTTCGGTACTATCCCAGGCCGTTGAAAATTCTTCTTGTAAAGAAATATAGATTTTGCCGCTACCGGCGCTCAATATTTCAGATCGATTAGAGGCAGACTCGCTCGCCTCAGCCGACTCATCTTCGTAGCCGCTATCATATGAGGCGGCGTCCTCCGTGGAAGCGACGGCACCACCACCGCCCACCGCACCGAGGTGATCTCGTAATCTCTCAACGATTTTTCTTTCTAATTCAACCTCGCGTTGCCGCGGTTGCCACACTAGCTTCTCGCCTTGCGGAACCAGCTGCTCGCCGCGATGCGAAACGTATAGAACCGTAGTGTTTTGTTCTTCGCCCGCTTCCGCGAAGATTTTGAACTTGTCGCGAATCAATTCCTCTTGATTCTCTCGCCATTCTGTTTCAATGACGCCAAGCTCTTCGTCATTCAACTCCAACGGGTAGCTAAGATCATCCCAAAATGTTTGCAACTGCGGCCAAATTTGCACCGTCGCCCCTTGGACCGCCAAGATGTGCTCGTTGTCCAGTAACTGAATCGCACTGTCTTGGGTGTTCTCAAGCTCGCGCTGCTTTTTAGCCGTGGCCTGCCGCTCTTGGTAAGTGGAGTAGGTTGCCGTGTCGCCCCCTTGCGGGATTGCCATTTGGTCACGAATAGCATCCGTTGTCAGATCCGGCGGAATTTCGAGGTCCGGCAGCGATTTACTCTTTTTATAAGCAGTGCGTTTATCCGGTAGCACTTCATCAAGCTTCGGCTTAAGTTTGCTGCACCCAGCAACGATGCTAAGCGAGCATACTAAAATGAAGATCGTGCGAATAATTTGCGTATTCTTTTTCAATTGAATTGGTCTCTCTAGGGCCAGTCGGCTACTTTATTTCGCGTTGCAGATATTTTTTCGAATATCGAATGATAAATCTCGGCGCAAAAATTAAACCACCTAGCCTGAATATTTACGTAACGGCGCGTTTATTTCCTCGAAAACCGGCTCAAATACCGGCAGCCGCCATCGCCTTAGCGACCACCGCTTGTTCCGCGGCCGGCAACCAGGTTAGCGGGAGTCGAATCGCCGGATCACCGTACCCCATTTTATGCATGGCCCATTTAACGGGTATCGGATTCGACTCGACAAATAAATCGCGATGAAGCGCAACTAGCTTGTCGTCTACCTCGGCCGCTTTTTCCGCGTCTCCGGCCAGCGCAGCAGCACACAGTTCATTCATTAATTTGGGTGCGACATTGGCCGTTACCGATATGACCCCGTCTCCGCCTGCGAGCATAAAATCCCGGCCCGTGAGGTCATCCCCGCTTAGGAGTAAAAATTCCTCGCCACAGCCTTCGCGTAGGGGCGAAACCCTTTCGACCTCGCCAGTTGCCTCCTTAACGCCAACAATATTAGGTACTTTAGCCAGCTCGGTTATCGTCGCGACAGACATATCGCAAGCCGTGCGTCCCGGCACATTGTAAAGTATCTGCGGTATATCAACCGCTTCGGCAACGAAGGAGTGATGGTCAATAAGCCCTTGCTGAGTCGGTTTATTGTAGTAAGGCGTCACTAGCAGGCAGGCATCTGCGCCCGCTTCCTTTGCACATTGGGTTAAGCGTACGGCTTCGCTCGTTGAATTAGCACCCGTTCCTGCAACAACCGGAATGCGGCCCGCCACTTTGTCCACCACATGCTTGATAGCTTGGCAGTGCTCTTCTTCACTAAGTGTTGCCGATTCACCGGTGGTGCCAACCGCAACGATACCGTCGGTGCCGTTGTCGATATGGAATTCGAGCAGCCGGTCTAACGCCACCCAGTCTATCGGGCTATCGGGTGCGATTCCGCCGCTCATGGGCGTGACAATGGCAACCATACTTCCGGCTATCTTTGTCATTGCAAATACTCTCTAAAACAATCGCTTATGGTAACTTTCCACTAAATATATGACAAGTTTAAACGGCCAAATAGCAAACAGATTAGGGATTAACTGGTACCGTTTCCATCCGCTTTTGACGCGACCGAGCCGATCGGGGATCAAAGCTAGACCCAAAATCCAATCATCGTCTATCGCGTTTTCATTTTCGTCCCTACAATAGGGTCCTCGCTTCAGGTAGAGAATTTTTTGTCACGCCCAATTTCGCAAATAACAGCCCGCCTCAACTAATTGGTTTAGTTTAATGTCCACTCGGATTTTTGTTTTCGACACCAATGTGCTGCTCACTGATCCGGCGGCGCTATTCCGTTTCATGGAACACGATGTATTCATTCCGATGACCGTGCTAGAAGAACTAGACGCCGCGAAAAAAGGCGTTTCCGATTTAGCCCGAAGCGCGCGCGAAGTCTCGAGACGGCTTGACCAGTTGATCAAGGACGCGTCGGCAGCGCAAATAGAAGCAGGCATCCCGCTGCATATCACCAGTGCTGATTCAGTTCAAGAATCCTCAGAGAGCGGCAAATTGTTGCTGCAAACCTTCGGTTCTTCAGACTCTAATTTACCTGCAGGTTTGCCGGGTAACTCGCAAGACAACCAAATTCTCTCTGCGGTTGTTACTCTGAAATCTCGCGAGTCGAATCGCGATGTGACCCTGCTCACTAACGACATTAATTTAAGAATTAAAGCACAAGCGCTAGGAATACACGCTGAGGACTATTACAACGACAAAGTGCTCAATGACGTCGACGTGCTATTTGCCGGTTATCAAGACATTGACCTTACGCCAGAAAGATCTCCATCCGGTAAGGATTTCACGTTGCCTGCGAAAGCCGTTCCGCCACTTTCACCAAATGAGGGTTTGTTCGCAGGCAATGAAACGAGCGACGAGTACATAGTGACTGCGCTTAGCGAAGAAGTTCGTTGTAAACCAAGTACTTCTTTTTATCCTGGGCACCAAAATGTTTGGGGTATACACGCCCGTAATCGCGAGCAGAATTTTGCACTTAATTTACTTACCGATGACCGGATCGATATTGTAACGATGTTAGGCGCAGCGGGAACGGGGAAAACGCTGCTGGCACTCGCGGCTGGCCTCACACAAACCTTGGACGAGGGAAAGTATCAAGAAATTATTGTGACTCGCGAAACTATCTCTTTAGGAGAGGACATCGGTTTTTTACCAGGTACCGAGGAAGAAAAGATGACGCCTTGGATGGGCGCGCTCGTCGATAATCTTGAAGTGCTTAATAGCGGCGCCGGAGCGGGAGAATGGGGTAAGGCAGCAACATTAGACTTATTGCATAAACGTATCAAAATTCGGTCAATGGGCTTTATGCGAGGGCGCACATTTACGAACCGGTTTGTCATCGTCGATGAGGCGCAAAACATGACAGCTAAACAAATGCGCGCAATCATTTCGCGCGCGGGCGCCGGCACAAAACTTGTTTGTATCGGCAATATCGCACAGATAGACTCTCCATACTTAAGCGAATCAACCTCGGGACTAACCTACGTGGTGAAAAAATTTCGATCGTGGTCGCACAGTGGGCACATCACCCTGCAACAGGGTGAGCGCTCTAGGCTCGCGGAATTCGCTGCGCAAAATCTTTAAACGAATTTTTTTTGGCTGTCTCCGAAGCCCGCCTAGGCTGTGACGACTTCATTGTCTGCGGTCTTAGGCCACGCCTTTAGCAGTGATTTCACCAATGTCGCCAGCGGAATGGCGAAGAAGACCCCCCAGAATCCCCACAATCCACCAAACACCAGCACCGCCAAAATTATTGCGACGGGATGCAAATTAACGACATCTGAGAACAGAAGTGGTACAAGTACGTTGCCGTCTAGGGCTTGAATTACACCATAAGCAACGAGAATCCAGGTAAAATCCTGGCCGAAGCCAAGCTGTAAATAAGCTGCCAAAGCGACTGGTAAAGTCACGACCGCGGCGCCGATATAAGGCACGATAACTGACAGTCCCACGATCACGCCTAAAAGCGGCGCATAATTTAAACCTAAGAACGAAAACGTTGCATAGGTAACCGCGCCCACAATAAATATTTCGTAAACTTTGCCGCGCACGTAATTACCTATCTGATCGTCCATCTCGACCCATACCTGATTCAGAACGCCGCGTTCCTTCGGCAAGAAGGCAAGTAACCATCCAATGATCTTGTCTTTGTCTTTGAGCAGAAAAAAGACTAAGACTGGGCCAAGTATTAAGTACACCAGTAGCGTAACCAAAGTGGGTATCGATGCGAGCGATAACGACAAAGCGCTTTGGCCGAAATCCGCTATACCACCGCGGATGCTGGCGGTCACTTCTTCAATTTGGTCAATGGTAACAACGTTCGGATAAAGTTCCGGTAAGCGCAGGAGTAATGCACGACCGTCGTTTATCATGCGCGGCAACTCTTGGAGAAAGTTAGTCAATTGGCGAGATACAATCGGTACCAAACCAATCAGCAGAAAAAGTAATACCGTCATGAACACGACGAACACGACGACAACCGCCACGATGCGAGGACACCCCCGACGCTCTAAGGCCACAACGGTCCCTTCCAGCAAATAGGCAATCACCACTGACGCGAGTGCGGGTGCAAGCATTTGTCCAAAGTAGGCAAGAACCAACGCGCTCAGGAGCAGAAGTATGACCAGCAAAACTGCCTGGGGATGAGATAAATAGCGGTGAAACCAGCTACCTACGGTTTCAAACATGGTATTTGGAGACCTAAGTAGTGAACAATCGTTAGATGAAATCCAACGCGACCAAAAATAGCCTTGAAGAAGTATATCCGCTCAACTTCGAGGAATCATCTCCGGTAAGTATTGCGATTCGAGAATAAACCCCAGTTGAACGAGACGATGATATGATCGCGTCATATTGATCGGTTTTTGTGAAGATACTTGAAAGTTATTGCCACATACAATCTGAAAGGTGGTGTAGGTAAAACCGCGGCCGCCGTGAATCTTGCGTTCCTGGCATATAAAGCCGGCGCGCGAACACTAATTTGGGATCTGGACCCGCAGGGTGCGGCAAGTTTTTATTTCAAATCTCCCGCAAAAATCAAAGGTGGTACCGATAAATTATTGGGGAAAAAACGCGAAATTTCGAAGATCGTAAAAGCAACAGATTTCGATAATTTGGATTTGATCCCGGCCGATATACAACTTCGAAACTTTGATACCGACCTGCATCCTCGCAAAGACGCCGACAGAAGAATCGGTAAACTGCTTTCACAGGTAAAAAATAATTACGATATTGTCTTTTTAGACTGCCCACCAAGTATGTCCACTGTCGCCGAAAACGTGTTTCGTACCTCGGATCGAATATTGATTCCGATCATACCCACGCCGTTATCCATACGCGCATACGAACAGGTAAGCCTCTTTTTCGCCCAAAATAAATTAAAGGCTAGTAAGCTACTGCCGTTTTTTTCCATGGTTGATAAACGAAAAAAACTGCATCGAGAACTAATTATTGATTTTGCCAAAGAACACCACGAATTGCTGCAAACCTATATTCCCTATGCGAGTCAAATCGAGCAAATGGGTGTGCATCAAGCGCCGGTCGGCGCATTTTCTCCTAACGGGATTGGTTCACGTGCGTTCGACGCTTTGTTTCGCGCTCTGGCTGACCGCGCCGCACTACCGTTTTAGGCTTCGGTCGCATGAGGCCAGACGAATCATTGGACCATTCTCGTGAAGTTGGCGCGCATTCTGCACCGTCACCCTATGCTGTTAAACAACAGTTGCAGAATTGGGCAACCGATCTCGGTTTCCAGCAGCTGGATATCGCAAATACTGAACTCACTCAAGACGAAGAACGTCTACGGCAATGGTTGCAAAATGGTTTGCACGCGGATATGGATTACATGGCCGCTCATGGAACAAAACGCACCCGCGCCGCAGAGCTGGTTGAAGGAACAATATGCGTGATCTCTGCACGCATGAACTACCTCACGCAACCCAATCAAAGTGCACTTAAATCGCTGCAACGACAAAACATGGGTTATGTCTCCCAATATGCGCTTGGCCGCGATTACCACAAACTGCTGCGGAAAAAACTACAAAAGCTCGCCTCGCGCTTAACGGATTTGATTGGACCGTTCGGTTATCGAGTATTTACTGACAGCGCGCCTGTGATGGAACGCGCTTTCGCACGTAAGGCAGGTTTAGGTTGGACGGGAAAACACACAAATATCCTCGAAAGACATACCGGCTCGTGGTTTTTCTTAGGAGAGATCTATACCGATCTGAATTTACCGATCAATCGGCATGAAACCAAAAACTATTGCGGGAGTTGCACCGCTTGCATTGACGTGTGCCCCACGGCGGCGATTGTCCGACCATACGTTGTCGATGCACGCCGCTGCATCTCTTACCAGACAATTGAGAACAAAGGCACAATTCCCGTTGAACTGAGGAACTCAATCGGCAATCGGATATTTGGTTGCGATGATTGTCAGTTGTACTGCCCGTGGAATCGATACGCAAAGTTGGCAGTTGAACCCGCGTTCGCACCACGCGAAAATTTTAGAAACGCTGATTTACTCGCTTCTTTCGGCTGGAGTGAGCCAGAGTTTTTAAAAAAAACCGAAGGTTCAGCGATACGACGTATCAATCATCAACAATGGTTGAGAAATATAGCGGTGGCGATTGGGAATGCGCCGGCCAATCAAAAATATATCAACGCACTAAAAGAACGACTCGACACGGCAGCGGCGATACTCAAGGAACATATCGAATGGGCGCTAAACGCCCAATACAAACGACTCAAGGATGAAAACAAATGATTGGTAGCCCCAAATGGATGACTATTTCGATCTAAATCAGCAATCCTATGATTGGTGCGTGCGAATTTTTGACCGCGTCAAGAATTTGCTCAAGGTTCGGTTTCGACTTCATCATGAGCAAAGCCAACTTGAAAATGGCGATATTTTTCTATTTAACCACTTCGCTCGCGCAGAAACATTTATCCCGCAATACTTAATTTATCATCACCACGGCGGCTATTGTCGCTCCGTGGCCTCCTCGGCATTTTTTAAAGACGATACCCGCCTATCACGACTGCTCCTCGACTTAGGGGTGGTGCCGAACAACCACCCACAACTCATGTTGCTACTGGCGACCGATATATTACGTGGCCGAAAAATAGTCATCTTTCCTGAAGGCGGGATGGTCAAGGATCGTCAAGTTATCGATGATAAGGGGCGCTACAGCGTTTATTCTCGCTCCGCCGAACAACGAAGAGCTCACCACACCGGCGCCGCCAGATTAGCGACCGGCTTACAAATTATTAAATCCGCCATACTTCATCAGCACGTCAAAGGAAACCGTCGAATTTTAGAAAAATGGGCAACAAGTTTGCATCTTGGTTCTGTCCAGGCTTTGCTCGAACAGGCTGAAAAACCGGTGGGTATAGTGCCTGCGAACATTACATTCTATCCGCTTCGGATTAATGACAATTTTCTGAGCCGCAGCGCAGAACGTATTTACAAAAATTTATCCGCCCGCGCGGTTGAAGAGCTAGTAATTGAAGGGAATTTATTTTTTAAAGAAACCGATATGGATATTCGCTTGGGTGAAACTATCTTATTAGCCGACACCTGGGAGTGGTGGGAAAGATTTTGCGTTAATCGGCTCGCCTCCAGACTAGAAAACCCAGATCAGATTTTTGATATAAATTTTTTTAGGAAAACGTTTATTCGAAAAACTCTGGCACAAGGCCTGCGGAAAAGCATCGCAAATCTTCGCGATGATTATATGGAGGATATTTATCAAGAGGTCACGGTTAATTTAAGCCATCTCGCTGCGCGGTTAATCGCGACATTAATGACCAATGATGTAGAGTCTATCAGCCGCGCCAAATTTCAAACGATGGTGTACAAAACAATAAAATCAATTCAACCTAATAAATCAATTCACCTTCATCGAAGCCTGATCAATCCCGGAATTTATCGGCAGTTATTAAAACAGGAGTCAGTAGAACTTGACCGTTTTCTCCGCTCTGCTACGAAGGCGGAACTCCTAGAGGTAAGTGACGACTTCATCCGTTTTTTACCGAAGCTAATCAGCGAACACGAATTTGACCAGGTAAGATTAGAAAATCCAATAGAAGTCTATTCAAACGAAATCGCGCCTATCTTTCCTGTGTGTCGTGCCGTGGATGAAATCGTTGAAGCCGAAACGCCTGAATGCGATCAGCTCGACCCGGCGCACCATTTTGACGATCTTAAGGTACAGTTCCACTGGGACAAAGAAATTTTCAATCAAGCAAAACATGCTGAAATCAACACCTTGCAAACCGCTACGGAGAATTCTTCGCCCTTTCTATTAACTGCTAACAAGGATTCCAAGATAGCAGTACTGCTCACCCATGGCTTCCTTGCCTCGCCCGCAGAGATAAGACCTCTGGCAGAAAAGATTCACGCATTGAACATAACCGTCCTCGGCACCCGTATCCGTGGTCATGGCACCAGCCCATGGGATTTACGCGAACGGAGTTGGGAGCAGTGGTTAGAGTCTGTCGAGCGCGGTTACGAGGTATTGAGTAGCATGGCGGAAAAAGTGTTACTGGTAGGTTTTTCAACCGGCGGAGTACTCAGCTTAGTAAGTGCTAGTGCAGACAAACCAAATATCGCCGGCGTCTGCGCTATTTGTGCGCCGATCAAATTCCAAAACAAAAATATGCGTTTCGTACCGTTGATGTATGGGGCTAATAAGATCGTTAAATGGTTGTCTAAATACGAGGGCGTTATGCCGTTTAGACCCACCGAACCGGAAAATCCTCATATCAACTATCGGCACATGCCTATCCGCGGACTTTACGAGCTAACACGATTAGTGAGCCACGCTAAAACGGCAATCCCAAAAATAAAATGCCCCGTGAGTATTATTCAAGCAGAACAGGATAGAGTAGTTGAACCGACGAGCGCGAATATTATTTATAAATTGCTTACGGCGCGCAAAAAGAATTTGCATTGGATACCTGGTAGTCGTCACGGTATTGTCTACGGCGATGTTGGCGAAACGAACAACTTGGTTTGCGAATTTGTACGGCAGTTGGCGCACGATTCGGGTACCGAAACTTGACTAACCCGACCGCACAAATTTCCGCTCTAACCAACCTCTGATTCGGCGACTCACTAAACGCCCGTAGCCAACATCAGAATGAAGGACACCATCGTAAAAAAACACTTCGCAGGCGGCTGACGGCCGTTGTATAACCTCATTTAGGCGCCGCTCCGCGTTCTGGGTTGCGTTTGGATTGATCGCATTCGCGATATTCAAAACTGGGATTGGCGGTTCGAAATCTTCTGCCCGCCATTCGTCTATACCGACGAAACCTTTGAGATCATGTTGCGACGTTTGAATTACCGGCCAAACCGCTGTCGCGACTTCCGCCTCAGCCACGACGACAAATTTTGAATAGTTTTGTTGCGCAAGATACTCGATACTCTGGGAAAGCAGCAGTTGCAATGCCTTCTCGTCAGCGGCAGGTTCATCGCCGTCAACTAACAGGTCAGTTTGTACGACCAAAGCAGCCCATGCGCCGGCACTGAGTATCCGTCTGAAAGTTCGCGAAAACTCATCCTGGTCAACAATCTTGCCGTGAGCCAAGAGCGCGACCACTGCGCCGTTTGGTTTGCTGTGTTTTGGGTGTTGAAATACCGCAAGTCGTTGCGCGGGCGCTTGACCCAACCAAACTGTCTCGACGCTATCCGAGCCAGCATCGAATCGCCCTGACAGCAGATCGGCCAGGCGCGACAGACGAGATTCGGCCGGCACATTGGTGGCGATGGCGGGCTTTACTTGCTCGCTAGACGCAGAATTTTCCTGATTGTTTTCGCTCGCACTGTCGGCCGCCCAAAGCACGTAATTCACGGTCATCAAGATAAACAGAGCAGCGAGATGGCGGCAACGTTGGATCGGATTTTGAAATTCATTCAGGCGCATGCGCGATCTATCGGCGATTTCGCCCGGAAGTTTAAGCGTCTTTCCGCCGCCGAGGTGGATGCAACTTTAGCGGTGATGCGGTACAGTGCCGTTGCAACGTGATCGATCCCTATCAAGATGAAGCAACAACCTGAATTTATTGCGCCGTCCATTTTGGCCGCCGATTTCGCGCGCCTGGGCGACGAAGTTTCCGCCGTGCTTACCGCTGGCGCGGACATCGTCCATTTTGATGTGATGGACAACCATTTTGTACCCAATTTAACGATCGGACCAATGGTGTGCGCTTCGTTACGCACCTACGGGATCACCGCTCCAATAGACGTACACCTGATGGTTGATCCGGTGGAACGCTTAATTGAGGACTTTGCTGAAGCTGGGGCTAACTACATTACCTTCCACCCCGAGGCTTGCACGCATATCGATCGCGCCTTACAACGTATTCGCGATTTAGGGCTTCGAGGCGGTTTAGTATTTAACCCCGCAACACCGTTGAATCATTTGGAACACGTGATAGATAAAGTGGATATGGTACTGCTCATGTCCGTGAACCCAGGCTTCGGCGGCCAATCGTTTATAGAATCCACACTGCCAAAAATTTCGGAGGCTCGTCAACTTATTGATGCCTCGGGTTTGCCGATTAGACTAGAAGTCGATGGTGGGGTAAAAATCGACAACATTGGAAAAATCGCTAAGGCCGGTGCAGATACCTTCGTCGCCGGTTCCGCAATTTTTAATACGCAGGACTATCAAGCAACAATTGCTGCGCTTCGTGCGGAAATTGTCCGCGCGCTAGCGATATGAAAAACAGCCATATTGAAGCCATATTCTTTGACTTAGACGGAACGCTGGTTGATAGCGCAGGCGATCTAGCGACCAGTGTTAACCATGGGCTCTCCTTAATCGACCAAGGGCCACTCGCCGAGACGACAATCCGTGGATTCATTGGCAACGGTGCTGATCGGCTGATTCATCGCGCCATTACGGGCGACTACGAAGGAGAAGCCGACGAAGCGCTTTATGCGCCCGTCAGACGCGCTTTTCTTGACCACTATGCAAGCAACGTCTGCCGTCTATCGACCTTATATCCAAACGTCGATGATTTATTAGTGAAACTTTCGGAACACACCTACAAACTTGCTTGCATTACCAACAAACCACAAGCATTCACTCAGCCTTTACTCGCCAATTTGAATATCGACAAATATTTCAAGCTTGTGCTGAGCGGTGATTCATTGTCGCGGAAAAAGCCGGCTCCCGATCAACTGCTTTTTGCCGTTGAACAGTTCGGCGTTGCGGTGTCGAACTGTTTGATGGTTGGAGATACCAACACAGATATGTGTGCCGCCTTAAATTGCGAAATGCCGGGTATATTCGTAACTTACGGTTATGGGGAGGCCAAAGACTTAGACCCGCGTTTTTCTGGCCCTAAAATCGACGATATCGCCGCGTTACATCGCTACCTCTAGTATCGAATTGCTGAAGCCCATGGTTTTGATGATCGACAACTACGATTCGTTCACGCACAACTTGGTGCAGTACTGCGGCGAACTCGACCATGATGTTGTAATAAAAAGAAATGATGAACTGTCAGTTGAAGAGATAAACCGGTTATCGCCTGATTCGATAATCATCTCCCCCGGGCCTTGTTCGCCGAAAGAAGCGGGCATCTCGGTAGACGTTATTAAAATTTTTAGCGGTCAAATTCCGATACTTGGCGTATGCCTGGGTCATCAATGTATCGCTGCAGCTTTCGGCGGCTATGTCATCCACGCCAGACAGGTTATGCACGGTAAGACTTCGTGTATTCATCACTTGAACGAGGATATCTTCCAAGCGCTGCCCCAGGCGTTTACCGCGACCCGCTATCATTCGCTAGTCGTCGATCAAAACTCCTTACCCGAAGAATTGGTCGTCACTGCATGGACGCAAATTCAGACTGGCGATATTGACGAGATAATGGGCTTGAGACATCGAACTCATGACTTATATGGCGTACAGTTTCATCCTGAAGCAATACTGACCGAACACGGTCATCAATTACTTAGGAATTTTTTTGCCATGGCGGCCTGATCGCTTGGCTAAATTATTATGAATATTCAGCAAGCAATTAAACATGCGATCGAACGCAACGATATCGCTTTCGCCGACATGCTCGATGTCATGCGAGAGATCATGTCCGGTGACGCTACCCCTGCCCAGATTGCTGGCTTACTAGTCGCGCTGAATATGAAGGGCGAAACGATCGATGAGGTATCGGCGGCGGCAACGGTGATGCGGGAATTGGCCACTAAAGTTGACGTTACTGTATCACCATTAATGGATACCTGCGGAACCGGTGGCGATGGCTCTCAAACATTTAATATCTCGACCGCCTGCGCGATCGTGGCGGCCGCAGCCGGTGCATATGTGGCAAAACACGGCAATCGTTCTGTCTCGAGTTCGAGTGGCTCTGCGGATGTTCTGGAAAAACTGGGGGTTGAAATAAATCTACAGGCTAATGATGTGGCGAGAAGTATCGAGAATATCGGCATTGGATTTATGTTTGCACCCGCTCATCACAGTGCGACTAAGCATGCGGCGGTACCCAGACGAGAACTCGGGGTGCGAACATTATTCAATGTCCTTGGGCCATTAACGAACCCTGCAATGGCGCCTATCCAACTGATGGGAATATTCAACCGACACTGGCAGAATATCGCGATCGAAGTGTTGGCTAAACTAAATACAAAACGCGCTTTTGTTGTCGTCGCCGACGATGGCCTAGATGAAATTAGTATTGGCAGCAGCAGCCATATCGCTCGCCTCATTGACGGTGAGATTTCCTATTTCGATGTGAAACCGACCGACTTTGGTTATACACCTCAAGACCTGAGCGCGATTCAAGCGGTGGACGCTGAGCACAGCGCGTTAATTATCAACCAAGTATTAGATAACCAAGCAGGGGCGGCCCTCGATATCGTTACGCTTAACGCGGGCGCCGCCATCTACCTATGCGAACTGGGTGATACCTTGGCAGATGGGATCGGCATTGCTAAAGAAACGATTGGCAGCGGCGCGGCAAAAAATAAACTGCTGGAACTGATCGATTTCTCGCAATCTTGCAAGTAGAACTAAGATCTAAACGAAAAAATGAATAGCGGCATAAAAGAATCTACCACTCTCAGTAATAATGTTCTTGATGAAATCATTGCGCACAAACGAGAGGAAGTCGCGCTGCGCGAGAAAGCGCGTCCGCTTGGGGAGCTGAAAGAGATAATTAACGATGCGCCACCGGTAAGAAATTTCGAACTAGCGCTGCGAACGAAAATCCAATCCGGTGAGGCCGCCGTTATCGCGGAGTGCAAAAAGGCCTCACCCAGCAAAGGCTTAATCCGCGAAGAATTTGATCCCGCAGCGATCGCGCGGAGCTACGCCGCTGGCGGAGCAGCCTGTTTGTCGGTGTTAACCGACGAAAAGTATTTCCAGGGACACGACGACTACTTAGTCCAAGCGCGAGAGGTTTGCTCGCTGCCGGTAATACGTAAAGATTTCATGGTTGCACCTTATCAGGTTTATGAGTCTCGACTCCTGGGAGCCGATTGCATATTGTTAATTGTCGCCTGCTTAAATGACGAAGAGTTAGAAATACTCGGTTCTTTAGCAAGCGAACTCGGTATGGACGTGCTGATAGAAGTCCACGACCGGACCGAGCTGGAGCGGGCTTTACGTCTACGACTACCGCTTATCGGAATTAATAACCGTGATTTACGCCGGTTCGTCACGGACATCGATACCACCATCAGCTTGCTTGGCGATATTCCGAACGATCGATTGGTGATTACCGAATCCGGTATTCATAAGAAAAAGGATGTCGAGCTGTTGCGCTCTCACCGAGTAAACGCGTTTCTCGTGGGCGAAGCGTTTATGCGGGCGGAGGATCCAGGTGAGGCGCTTAAGCAGCTATTCTTTTGAGCGTCATTGTGATTTCTCTAATGCGCAAATACATCGCCTGGGTTTTTGAATGCTTTAAATTCTAAGCAGTTACCGCTTGGATCTGACACGAAAAACGTTGCCTGCTCGCCGGTTTTACCCTTGAACCGGACATGCGGTTCAACTTTAAAGGCGACGCCTATATAGCTAAGGTGATCAACCGCCCTGTGCCAATCTTCCCAACTCATCACCAAACCAAAATGAGGAATTGGAATGTCATGTTCATCAACAACGTTGGCGCCGACTAATGTTGATTCTGGCACCAAATGGGCGGTTATCTGAAAGCCAAAGAAATTAAAATCCGCCCATCGTTTATCATGACGACCTTCCCTGCAACCAAGTACGTCAACATAAAAATTGCGAGCGGCTTCCAAATCGGTTACCGGAAACGCCAAGTGAAATGACGGCCGACTCTCGAATTCTTCTAGCGGACCGATACTAGCCTGTTCTTTTGCCATAATTTTTGAATTTTTCGATAACCAATGACATTTGTTCAGTATTTAGAATAGTCGGCTTACCCGAACTAAGACACATTAAATATTGAAATGAGAGCTGTTCTACTTCTTGAGCGAGATCCACAGCCTCTAAAACAGTCTGTCCTGTGGTAATGAGACCATGGTTGGCGAGCAAACACGCGCTTCTACCGTGCAAAGCTTTCACGGCATTCTGTGATAAGGCCTCGCTACCAAAGGTTGCATACGGGGCACACTCGATGGAATCACCACCTGCCACCGCTACCATATAGTGGAACGCGGGGATTCGTTCACCAAGACAGGCTAACGCCGTCGCGGCGCTCGAATGAGTATGAATAACGGCGCGAACTTCACTGTAAGCCAAGTAGATATCGTGATGCATACGCCATTCGCTAGAAGGATTCTCTGTCAGATTATTTGGTGACAAATGCGGTGCCTGATTTAGATCCAGGGTCACCATCTGCGTGGCGCGCAAATCACGGGGATGAACTCCACTTGGGGTGATTAGATATTGATCATCCCCAATTCGGACACTCGCATTCCCAGCCCGGCCCGTGTTCAAGCCGAGCTCGGTTAAACTCTTCATGCACTCGACAAGGGACAGTGCATGGTCGTGATACGCAGCCACGTGACTCTTTACCTTAGAAACAGCCGATAAGCGGGGTTGTTTACTTCCTCTGTGTGCGCCATCTCTAGCTCGGCGAGGAATTCTTGAAACTCCCGATCTTGCTCGGGAGGCACTTGAATACCGATCAAAACTTTGCCGTATGCGGCACCGTGGTTTCGATAATGGAATAAAGAAATGTTCCATCGATCTTGGATTTGGTTCAGAAAATGTAACAGAGCACCGGGACGTTCGGGAAATTCGACCCGCAATATTCGCTCATCCGTGATTCCGCGCCCGTGGCCACCAACCATATAACGAATATGATCTTTGGCGAGCTGATTATCGCTAATATCCTGCACCTCGAAACCTTTTTCGTGCAGTCCATGCAAGAGTTTATTGCGCTCATCGGTGCCGCTTTTGAAACGAACGCCTGCAAAAACGACAGCTTGGTGGGTATCTGCGTAACGATAATTAAACTCGGTTATCGCGCGCGGACCTAGCGCGTGACAGAATTTGCGAAAACTACCCGGCTGCTCTGGAATCGTTGCCGCGATCAAGGCCTCGCGGGCCTCGCCGAGTTCGGCAAGCTCCGCAATGTGGCGTAAGCGGTCAAAATTGACATTCGCCCCGCTAAATATCGCGACTAAATGCTTGTCTGTCACGTTCTCCCGTTTTACCCATTGCTTAATACCGGCGACTGCTAACGCACCCGACGGTTCGGCAATTGAACGAGTGTCTTCGAAGATATCTTTCACGCCCGCACAAATTTCATCAATGGAAACGGCTAAAACTTCATCTACATAGGTTTTTGCTACCTTGAAAGGCTCTTCTCCGATTTGGCGCACCGCCGTGCCGTCCGCGAAAATCCCGACTTGATCAAGAATGACCCTTTCGCCTGCCTCTAGGGCGGCTTTCAAACAAGCCGATTCATCGGCCTCCACACCAATTATTCTCGTTTGCGGGGAGATAGCTTTTACATAGGCGGCAACTCCTGCAATTAGACCACCACCGCCAACGGGTACAAAAATCGCGTCCACATCACCATGGTGTTGACGCATAATTTCCATCCCAACCGTACCTTGTCCCGCTATCACAAGCGGGTGATCGTAAGGCGGAATATAAGTTAATCCTCTTTCCGCCGCGACGGAATGCGCGTGGTCGCTGGCATCATCATAGGTGTTACCGTGCAAAATAATCTCGGCGTGACGCTGCCTAACCGAGTTTATTTTAATTTCGGGTGTCGTTTTCGGCATGACGATTAGCGCTTGAATACCCAACTTTTGCGCAGCAACTGCGACGCCCTGGGCGTGATTCCCAGCTGATGCGGTAATGACACCACGCGACCTATCTGCCGCGCCCAAACTCGCCATTAGCGTATAAGCGCCTCGCAACTTATAGGAAAAGACTGGTTGCATGTCTTCGCGCTTCAACGACACAAAATTATTTAGTCGTTGAGATATCGATTCCATGATGTCCAGCGGTGTCTCCCTCGCGACGTCATAGACGGGCGCCGTCAACACCATTTTTAGATAATCATTTTGCATCAATATAAGATACCATTTACCGGTCGGTCGGGGATCGAAATATCAACTATGGACCATTAAACGCATGAATCAAGACGATAAGAAACGGGCGGTCGCTAAAGCGGCCTTAGAGTACGTCGAACACGACACGATAATCGGCATCGGCACGGGCTCTACCGCCAATTACTTTATCGATATGCTGGCAGAGATGAAACATAAAATTGACGGGGCAGTTGCAAGTTCGGTTGCCAGTAGCGAACGCCTCAAGTCGCACGGCATTCCTGTTCTAGAATTGAATGCGGCAGGCGATTTGGCGCTTTATATCGATGGCGCCGACGAGGCCACCCACCATCGGCATCTAATTAAAGGCGGCGGCGGCGCACTCACACGGGAGAAAATCGTTGCCGCCGCGAGCAAAAAATTCATTTGTATTGCAGATGATTCGAAACTCGTGGATAGACTGGGCGCATTCCCTCTACCGATTGAAGTGATACCGATGGCGAGAAGTTATGTTTCTCGTCAGCTTGTTGTGATGGGCGGGGCCCCAGAATATAGACATGACTTCGTGACCGATAATGGCAACGATATTGTTGACGTTTCGGGGCTGCGGATAACGGAGCCGGTGAAATTGGAAACACAATTAAATCAACTCACTGGCGTTGTGACGAATGGTTTATTTGCCGCACGTGGCGCAGACGTGCTGTTGATCGGTGGATCGGGCGGCATAGAGGTGATCGATTAATTTTTTCCGAGCTCAATCCATGGCGCGAATTCTCATTATTTTAGGAATAGTATTAATTCTAATCGGCGTATTCTGGCCGATACTGAGTAACCTGTTTGGAAAAACTGGTCTTGGGCGACTACCTGGCGATATTGCCGTGGAGGGTGAACGTTCGAAGTTTTACTTTCCAATTGTTTCTTGTCTGATTATTAGCGCGGTCGTCTCAATTATCGTTTGGCTCGTGCAAAAATAGCCTGGGAAACGACCGCCTCTTTCGTAGTTATCCTTTATTCGAACTCGGCATAGTTGGCGCTGAGTTTTCGTCGTCTTCCTGAGCGTTAGTAAAACGACAGAGGAACAACCCTATTTCGAATAACAACCAGACCGGCAACGCGAGCAATATTTGCGAAATCACATCTGGCGGTGTGAGCAACATGCCTACCACGAACGCACCCACAATAATAAAAGGTCGTTTTGCTGCCAGTGACTCTACGGTTGTCGCGCCGGTGCGAACGGCTAGGTAGGTCGCAACCGGTACTTCAAAGGCAGCACCAAAGGCAAAGAATAGTTTCAGCACGAAGTCCAAATACCGACTGATGTCTGTCATTACCGTTACACCTTTTGGTGCAATCGTCGTGAAAAAGCCGAACATTAGCGGGAACACCACGAAATACGCGAAAGCGATTCCCGCGTAAAAAAGCAGGGTGCTTGAAATCAGAACCGGTAACGCCAACTCCCGTTCGTTGCGATATAGACCTGGAGCAACAAACGCCCACATTTGGTAAAAAATGTATGGCGCGGAAATAAATACCGCGACGAATACCGTCAACTTAAAGGGCGCAAGAAATGGAGAAGCAACTTCCGTCGCAATCATCGTCGCGCCTGTTTCAGACATGTGAACTAGCAACGGATCAGCCAGCCATAAATATAAGGTGTTAGCGAACGGCATCAATGCCAATACAATGACCAATACACACAGTAACGCCGCCATAATCCGGCTACGCAGTTCTTTTAGGTGTGAAACGAAGCTTTGCTCGGAATGATCTAGACCGTCATTGTCTTCCGCGCTTAATTGCTTGGGCGCTTCGTCATTCGGGGCATCGGATACCATATTGAAATGATCAGCGTTTTATCTTTTGGAAGGAATCGCCAGCGCTTCTAAGCGCTACGATCGAGGTCTGACTCTTGCGTAGTAGTCTCGCGGTCAAGTTCTGCATCGGCAGTGTCAACGGTATCATCCTGGCTGACGGCGCGATTATAGATTTCGTCTTCCTCGTCGTCGTCAAGCGGTTCCGAACGAGACTCAAGGTCAGCTAGCATGTCGCGTAAGTTAGTCCGCATGTTGGCTGGGTTAACGTCGTCGGCGGATTCTTTGATGTCTTGACCCAGTTTGGCGAGTTCATCAATTTCCGCTTGGTGCTGCAAGTCATATTTTAAATCACGCGCCGTTGCGCGCGCGCGGCCTGCCCACTTACCAGCCTCATTGACTAGCGACGGAAGTCTTTCGGGTCCAACCACCACCAAAGCCACAATGGCAATCAAAGAAACTTCCCAAAAGCCGACGTCGAACATGTATTGGTGCCTAAATCTTACTTACACTTTTTCTTTATCAGCAACAGATGACGCCTCGGCATCAATCACCCGGCCGGCATCAGCGGTGGCCTCTTGGCTCACTTCGTCTTCGCCTTCTTTCAACGCTTTCTTAAAGTCGCGTATCCAACCGCCGACGTCCGAACCTACGCCGCGAATTTTTTTGGTCCCGAATACCAACATTACAATGACCAAAATAACAATTAATTCTTTAATACCAAATGACATTAGTTTGTCTCCAATTCACCTCTTATGGGCATCACGGTTTGTCCGCAAAAAACCTGCTCGAGAACGGCGCTAAACCTCTAATTTGAATGATTAGGTACCGCGCGAGGCCTTCTCTTCGATACCGGAACGGCCAAACCTGCGCGATAATTCTACCAGTACCTTTTCCGGCGGGATATCTTGGGCGGCCATTAATACCAAACTATGGAACCATAAGTCACTCATTTCATTGATAATTTCGGTTTCATCACCATTTAGACCCGCAATCACTACTTCAGTTGCCTCTTCGCCCAGCTTTTTTGCAATTTTCCTCATGCCGCCGGCGTAAAGACTCGCCACATAGGACTTATCCACGGGGGCAGTTTTCCGTTCCTGTAACACTGCATAAAGTTCATTGAGGATGTCATCGGGGGTCATGGCGTGGTCTCATCTATTACACGGTTTGGACAAACTATTGGCCAGCCGCGGCCGGCTGATTAGGAATAAATTTCCGCGGGATCTTTAAGCACTTGTTCCGCTTCTACCCATTGGTCGTCAACTAGCTTTTTGTAAAAGCAACTCGCGCGCCCAGTGTGGCACGCAATCCCACCAATTTGCTCGACGAACAATAGTACGGCGTCAGAGTCGCAGTCTATGCGAATTTCTATCAGTTTTTGCTCATGCCCAGATTGTTCACCTTTGCGCCAGAGTTTGTTCCGAGAACGGGACCAGTAAACGGCGCGCCCTTCGGCGGCGGTTGCCGTTAAGGCTTCCCTATTCATCCATGCAAGCGTTAGCACCTGTTGAGTATTGTTTTCATAGGCGATGGCGGGCACTAGCCCGTCCTCATTCCAAGCGACCTCATCTAGCCAGCTCATAGCCTCACCTCGATACCGGCCTCACGCATATGGCGTTTCGCTTCACCAATAGTATGTTCGCCAAAATGAAAAATACTCGCAGCTAGAACCGCGTCTGCATGCCCCTCAAACACGCCATCGATAAGATGATCGAGTTTACCAACCCCGCCGGAGGCAATGACCGGAATACCTACTGCGTCGGCTACCGCGCGAGTGAGCGGCAAATCGAACCCGTCACGCGTGCCGTCTCTGTCCATGCTAGTCAGCAATATTTCCCCCGCGCCGAAGTCTTGCATCTTTTTAGACCAAGCCACCACGTCAATTCCCGTGGGTTTTCTTCCCCCATGGGTGTAGATCTCCCACCCTGGGCCTTGCTGATTTTTCCGCGCGTCGATCGCGACAACAATGCATTGAGAACCAAATTTTTTCGACGCTTCCGCTACGATGCTTGGGTTTTGCACGGCGGCCGTGTTGATAGACACTTTGTCTGCGCCGGCCCGCAGCATCGTATTAATGTCTTCAAGACTACGAATACCGCCGCCAACCGTGAGCGGAATGAACACTTCACTGGCAACTGCTTCAACAACGTCAACCATTGTTCGCCGCGCGTCGCTACTAGCGGTGATATCTAAAAAAGTGATTTCATCGGCGCCGTGTTCGTTATAACGACGCGCCACCTCCACAGGATCCCCAGCGTCTTTGATTTCAACGAATTGAACACCTTTTACCACTCGCCCGGCATCAACATCTAGGCAAGGGATAATGCGTTTGGCTAATCCCATCGATTTAGACTGGTGAGTTAAGAGTAGGAGTTTGAATCAGTACCGGCTAGCTCGTCCGCAAGTCGTTGCGCTTCGGCGAGATCGAGCGTTCCTTCGTAAATGGCGCGTCCAGTTATCGCACCCATTACGCCTTCATCTTGGACTTCACATAAGCGTTTTATGTCATCTAAATTTGTAACGCCACCTGATGCAATCACGGGAATGGTTAGTTCCTGCGCGAACTTGACGGTGGCGTCTATATTTAGACCTTCCATCATGCCGTCGCGGCTGATGTCGGTAAAAACAATCGAGTTAACGCCATCTTCTTCAAAATGTTGTGCCAAATCAACGGCATCGTGACGCGAGAGTTTCGACCAGCCCTCAATGGCCACCTTACCATCGCGCACGTCCAACCCCACGATGATGTGGCCTGGAAATTCGACACAGACGTCTGAGACAAAATGCGGCGCGGTAACTGCCTTGGTACCAAGAATCACATAAGACACGCCAGCATCAAGGTACGCCTGAATCGCGTCTTCGTCGCGAATACCACCACCAACTTGAATGGGAACATCGGGAAACCCATCGCTGATCCGATGAATCACATCATGGTTGACCGGTTGGCCTTTGGTCGCACCGTCCAAGTCTACAATGTGCAGACGTCGGGCGCCGGCATCTATCCAACGTTTAGCGACCGCGATTGGATCGTCAGAGTAGACGGTGTCATCGTCCATGTTGCCCTGCTTAAGACGGACGCATTTACCGTCTTTCAGGTCTATTGCGTGGATCAGTAACATTGCACTAGGTACAGGCAGTTCAGCTACGTACGAGAGCTATGGGCTAAATTTTTTACTTTTTTGTGTTACTAGTTGACCAAATACTAGCACAAGCATAGCCCAAGATCGCTAGCGAGACGTTTTTCACGCAGGCCCGCATGTCGATGGCTAAAATTTGGCAATAAAATTCAACCACTTTCTGCGCAAATTAATAGTGCAAAGCAACACAAACCCGCGGAACGCTTTGAGACCAAAGAACTTTTAGTGCGCTTCGTCCCAGTTTTTGCCGACGCCAACGTCCACAATTAAGGGCACACTTAAGTCTGCCGCCTCGGTCATTAACGCAGCGACTTGCCCAGATACCGCTGCAATTTCATCGTCGTCTGCTTCTAAAACTAACTCGTCATGGACCTGCATTATCAGCGCCGCAGAAGGGCTATCCGTCATAATCCAATCGTCAACAGCTAACATTGCGCGCTTAATGATGTCTGCAGCGGTGCCTTGCATGGGCGCGTTAATCGCCGTGCGTTCCGCATATTGCCGCCGTTGCGCGTTACGAGCATTGATGTCCGGTAAATACAAGCGGCGGCCGAAAACGGTTTCAACAAATCCTTGCTCACGAGCGTTTTCACGAATGTCGTCCATGAATTGGCGAACCCCAGGGTATCTTTCGAAGTACTTATCGACGTACTGCTGAGCGGCTCCCCGATCGATGCCGAGTTGACGTGCTAAACCAAAGGCCGACATACCGTAGATTAGGCCAAAGTTAACCGCCTTCGCCGCCCGTCGATCTTCTTTACTTACCTCTTCAATGTCCACGCCCATTATCTCTGCAGCCGTCGCGCTGTGTACGTCGATACCTTCGTTGAATGCGCTAAGGAGTCGCTCGTCTCTAGATAAATGCGCCATGATTCTCAATTCGATTTGCGAATAATCGGCGGCAATTAAACTTTTTCCTGGCGGGGCGATAAAAGCCTGTCGAATTTTGCGTCCTTCCTCGGTTCGAATAGGAATATTTTGTAAATTAGGGTCAGAGGACGACAGTCTCCCCGTTGCCGCCACAGCTTGATGATAGCTTGTGTGAATACGGTTTGTGCGCGCGGAGATTTCTAAGGGCAGTTTATCGGCATAGGTGGATTTCAACTTACTTAAACTTCGATATTCCAAAATTAATTTTGGTAACGGGTAATTTAGGGCAAGCTCTTGTAGTACCGATTCTGCGGTGGACGGTTGGCCTTTTGGCGTTTTACTGATAACGGGTAAGCCTTGTTTATCAAACAAAATCGCTTGCAGCTGTTTCGGCGAACCGATATTGAACACTTCGCCGGCCAATTCATGCGCCTCGGATTCGATTTTACTTAGACGATTTTCCAACTCGCGACTTTGTTCTAAGAGCATGTCCGCATCAATCAAAACGCCGTGACATTCGATTCTCGAAAGCACGTTAACCAAGGGAATTTCGATATCCGTATAGACCGCGCTTACTGAAGGTGTGTTTTTGAACTGATCTTGAAACACCTCATGCAGGCGCAAACAAACTTCGGCATCTTCCGCGGCATAGGGTGTGGCTTGCTCTAGGTCCACATAATCAAAAGTAACCTGCTTCGCGCCCTTGCCCGCCACGTCTTCAAAGTGGATATTGTTATGGCCCAAGTACTTCAGCGCGACGGTATCCAAATCATGACGAGACCCCGCGCTATTGAGGATATAGGATTCAAGCATCGTGTCGTGCGTAATGCCGTTTAGCGCCACGTCATAGTGCGAAAGCACGTTGCGGTCGTATTTTAAATGGTGTCCGATTTTTGCTTGTTCTGGGTTTTCCAATAAGGGAGCCAGCGCTTCCAACACATACTCTCGCGATAGCTGCTCGGGGGCGCCTTCGTACTGATGGGCAACTGGTACGTAGGCAGCTTCGCCGGCTTCTACCGCGAACGAAACACCCACGAGTTCTGCTGCCATGTAGTCAATACTGGTGGTCTCTGTGTCAAAAGCAAAAAGTGGCGCGTCGGATAAACGTTTTAGCCAGCTTTGAAAGGCTTTCTTATCTAATACAGTTTCATAAGACACCTCCATATTGTCTTTAGCGACCGGCTCAGCCTGAATATCGTCGCTCGCATCAAGTAGCTGCTTTAGCCAATTCTTAAATTCGAGTTCCGTGTAAATCTCGACTAAACGTTGCTGCGCCGGCTCCTTAAGTTCTAAATCGTCAATCGCTAAATCCATTTTGACGTCATCGATAATGGTGACGAGTTTTTTCGATAACGGTAAATCGTCTAAGGCGTCTCGAAGGTTTTCCCCCACCTTGCCTTTGATGTCTGCCGCATGGGCAATAATGTTATCGAGCGTTTCGAATTCATCCAGCCACTTGACCGCGGTTTTCGGTCCAACTTTTGGCACTCCCGGCACGTTATCGACTTTGTCTCCAATTAGGGTCAGATAATCAATGATCTGTTCCGGTGTAACACCAAATTTAGATTTAACGCCGTCGCGATCGAGTACTGAATTGTCCATGGTGTTGATGAGGCTGATTTCGTCGGTAACCAGTTGCGCCATATCTTTATCGCCGGTTGAAATCACTACTTCCATGCCGTCGGCGGCGGCTTGTCGCGCTAGTGTGCCGATGATGTCGTCTGCTTCGTACCCATCCACAACCACCAGAGGAAAACCCATTGCTTCGATCAATTCATGCAAGGGTTTGATTTGCTCGCGGAGATCGTCCGGCATCGGCGGTCGATTCGCTTTGTATTCCCCATACCACTCATCTCGGATGGTTTTTCCTTTCGGATCAAATATCACACCCAGTCGCTCGGGTTGATAATCGTCAACCAGTCGTTTGAGCATCGCGGCGACGCCGTGTATGGCACCTGTCGGCGCGTTTTTGGAGTTTGTTAGGGCGGGAAGTGCGTGATAGGCCCGGAAAAGATAAGACGAGCCATCAACTAGCACCAGTCGCATATTTGGCTTAGATTCGACCATATAATTACCCAACTTTTCCCCGTAAAACGTTCTTAATCTTGTCCACCCGAAGTGACGCTTTGTGCGCTCGATTCGGCTTGGTAGAGCCGCAAATATGCTATGCTAATGCGCATTAAGACATGCACGTCGCGAGAACACACCCATGAATCACCATAATAAAACCGCGTTAATGATATGCCTAGGTCTATACGCCATGTCATCGCTTGCGCTGGCCGCCGAGGAACCAGAATATGTCGATGTCCCACCCCCACCGGAGCGTGTCGACTCGGACGATGATGTCGAACAGTTAGAACCCGAAGTGACGATCATTCAGCGAGAGGATGCTGAAGTCGAAGAGTATCGCGTCAATGGTCGCCTTTATATGATTAAGATCACCCCAATCGCCGGCAAACCCTACTATTTGGTAGATAAAAATGGTGACGGGCTGATGGAATCAAAAATTTCGCAGCTTTACGAGGACTTTCGCGTTCCACAATGGGTCTTATTTAGCTGGTAATTCTCCCCTTACCGGTCCGTTTGCCAAAGTCACTTTGGCCGGCCCCGTCGTTAATTTGGGTCTAGGTTAATTTTTCCGTAGATGTCCGTATACACCAGCCTCGACGCGGGCGAAATTCAATCCCTATTAGATATTTATCAACAAGGAAGCTTGCTGACGTTCCGGGGTATTGCCGAGGGCATCGAAAACACTAACTATTTCGTCTCTGCCAAGTCGCAAAGTGGTGTCGAGAGTGAATTTGTGCTGACACTCTTTGAGACAACGGCCAGCGAAAATCTGGATGCTTATTTCGATTTAATGGCGCACTTAGCAGCGACCGGACTACCAGTCGCTGAACCGGCCAAAACGAACGATCGTCAGTATTTAACTTCAGTTAAAAATAAACCGGCGGCACTAATTGCGCGTGTTCCAGGTACTAGCGTACCTAAACCTTCGCTTGAGCATTGTTGTGAAGTGGGTCGGTTTTTAGGTCGCCTTCATCAGTGCAAGCAGAAACTAGACACGCTTGAGAATTTTAGGGGCGCACCCTGGCGGGAACGAACCATCCGTAAACTTCAAGATGCCGGGACGGATATCGATCAACAATTGCTGTCGCACTGCCATCAAGAGGCAAGTCAGTTTGAGCAGGCTAACCTGCCACGCGGCATCATTCATGGCGATCTATTTCATGACAACGCCTTATTCGTGCAAAACAAACTCACCGGCGTGATAGATTTTTATTATGCCCATTCAGCACCGTTCATCTACGATATCGCCGTTTGCGTTGCTGATTGGTGTGTCGTGGTTAACAACGGGCATGTGAATGCGGAAAACGCGCGCGCTATTGTCAAGAGTTACGAAGAAATCCGTGCTATTTCACCGTCTGAACGGCACGCCTGGTTTCGGGCCTTGGCAGTAGCCGCACTCCGATTTTATTTGTCTCGCCTGCACGACCAACACTTCCCGCGACAAGGCGCTATCACTCAGGAAAAAGATCCCGGTGTGTTTTTAGAGTTGTTGAAGAAGTGCCAGCTTAAGTCGAACGACGTCGATATTTTTGGCTAATTTCACCTTAAGCCAACAACATCACTTAAAATTATGCAAAAAAAAGGCCCTCCAAGGAGAGCCTTTTTAATTTTTACAGTGCGGATTGGTCGGTTACTAGTTTCCTGTAACAACCAAGTCTACACGGCGATTGCGATACATGTTTTCTGCCGTGTCGTTTGGCGCTACTGGTGCGCTTTCTCCGTAACCCACTGGAAGCAAACGTTCGCCGTCAATACCGGCGGCAGTGAGGTAGGCGACAACTGCTTCGGCGCGACGCTGCGACAGTTTCTGATTGTAAGCATCAGACCCGCGGCTATCCGTATGGCCTTCCACTCGCACCGACACACTCGAGTTCTCGTTCAGCACAGTCACTGCATTATCCAGTATGGGCTGTGAATCCGGACGAATCGTCGCCTTATTGGTGTCGAAGTTAACACCTTCGAGGCTAATCAGTTTCTCACCAACTTCAGGGCAACCTACTTCGTTCACCTTCACCCCTGCTGGCGTTCCCGGACATTCGTCTTTAGCGTCGATAACACCATCGCCATCGCTATCTTTTGGTGGCTGCGGCTTGGGCTTGGGCTTCGGTTTTGGCTTAGGTTTCGGCGCTGGCGGTGGCGTACGGTCTTTACAGAAAAAGTAACCCAGACCAGCACCTAATGCTGCACCGGCCACTAGCACTGCTTCGTCGTCATCACCGTCTAACGGTCCGGCTGCGATACCTGCACCGGCAACCGCGCCGATTAATGGGCAAAGTACGGAACCTGGTTTGATATCTTTGTTAGCACATCCAACTGTGAAAATCCCAGTTAGGATCACCACAAATATTTTAGAAAATTTATTCATCGTGGACTTCCCCGATAGATTCTCGGCGCATCACGCGCCACCCCCGAACGTCGTAGTGTTGTAAAATTACAACGTCATAATTTAATCAACAGGAATCATAGCACAGATATGATGTAAAAATGTACAAGTTGGGGGACATTTTTACATCAAAACCACAGCGGCCAAGCCTAAAAAGGCGAAAAAACCCGTCACATCGGTAACAGTGGTCAGCGCCACCGCACCCGCCAAGGCCGGATCGATATTCAGACGCTTCAGAATTATTGGTATGAGAGCACCAGCGATAGCGGCGGTGACGAGATTAATCACCAGTGCCGCACCGATTACTAAACCAAGAGAAAGGTCCTGAAACCAAAGGCCAGACACCAAGGCAACAACACTTGCCCATAACAAACAATTCCAGAGTGCTATCGAAATTTCGCGAGTGACAATTATTCTCGCGTTGGCTCGGCCGATCTGACCCAAGGCCATACCGCGAATGACAATGGTCAACGTTTGCATCCCCGCGACGCCACCCATACTCGCCACAACCGGCATTAATACTGCTAAGGCAACAATTTGATCGATTGTCGCTTCAAACAACCCTATCACCCAAGCCGCCAAGAACGCGGTCGCCAGATTCACCGCCAACCACGCCGCTCGGCGTTTCGCCGCACCCATCACAGGCGCAAACAAATCATCGTTTTCGTCCAATCCTGCTGCAGACATCGCGGAATGCGCGGCTTGGTCGCGCATCACATCAACCACATCGTCAATGGTTATCCGGCCTAGAAGCTTGCCATCATCATCAACCACAGCGGCGGAGAATAAATCGCGCTGCTCAAAGATAGTTACAACGTCGCTTGCCGGGGTTTCCGCACGGATTGCATCTGCATCCAGGAACATTAGTTCACCAATGACTGTTTCAGGGGTGGCCGTAAGCAAAGTCGCCAATGGTAGCAAGCCAAGATAGGTGTTTTGCCGATCAACAACAATTAAGCTGTCAGTGTGATCTGGCACTTTCTCGCCCAGCAATCGCAAATATCGCAACACCACATCAACATCCACATCTGCCCGTACCGCCACGGTGTCGACATTCATCAAGCCACCGGCGGAGTGCTCGTCGTAATCCAATATCGCGGAAATTCTCTGCCGATTTTGCCCATCCATGGAACGCAGCACTTCGCCAACAACGTCCTCCGATAGGTCTTGCAGAATATCTGCGGCATCGTCGATCTCTAGACTTTCGGTGGCCGCCGCGACTTCGTCAGGCCGCATACCTTCCAAAATACCAGTTCGGACTGGATCACTGACGTGAACCAGGACGTCGCCCTCGATATCCGGACTGATATGAACCCACAGTTCGTCGCGAGTCGCGGCAGGAAGAGACTCCAGTAAATCGGCTAATTCTGCAGGATGAAGTACCGCCAACTGCTCACGTACTTCCGCTAATTCATTCGCCTGCAGCGCGGTTTGCACACTGCGGACAAGATCGAGATTTCGATTGGCGCTGTCGGGGTAAGTCATGATTGATTGTTGAACACGCCCAAGCGTGTTTGCCTAGTTGTCGGGCTCAAGCAGAATTAGCTACGCACAGTATAGCGGCCGTCTTGGTCGCTTGTTAGGAGACTAGCTTTCGCCGACTAGGTTTTTCGCAATTGCTTGGAATTGTTCATGCGAATCGCTGTTCAGCAAGGTGCCTGACATCGACGCGGTTTCACCAATGTCCGTCTCCGTAATCACTTTCCGTAATTCAAGGAGTGCGGAAGGATGCACACTGAACTCGCGCAGACCCATGCCGAGTAACAATTTGGTATAACGGGTATCGCTCGCCATCTCACCGCACATTGCAACTGGAATACCGGCTTTCCTGCCGGCTTCGATGGTCATACTAATTAACTGTAATACCGCGGGATTGACCGGATCGTAGAGATAATTCACTTCGTCGTTGACCCTATCAATGGCGATCGTGTACTGGATTAAATCGTTAGTACCAATTGAGAAGAAGTCCAATACGGTCGCGAACGTGCCGGCGCATATCGCTGCTGCAGGTACTTCAATCATGGCGCCGATGGGCATATCCGGATCGAATTCAACACCGTGGTCTTTGAGGCCAGACTGCACGCTACGAATGTTTTCAACGACCATCTTGGCTTCTTCTACGTTCGACAACATCGGTATCATCAACCGAACCGGGCCGTAGGCCGACGCACGAACAATGGCGCGCAGTTGAGGCCAGTAGAGTTCGGGTTCGCGAAACGACAAACGAATTGCGCGCAAACCCAGGGCTGGATTTGCTTCGGTAGATTCGCCGGGCTTCTCGTGAAAAGCCTTGTCAGCACCCAGGTCTAAGGTTCGAATCGTTACCGGAACGCCGCCAAACGATTGCACTAAGTCACGATAGGTTTCAAAGTGTTCTTGTTCACGAGGAAAATCGCGTCGATTCATATACATGAATTCGGTGCGGTAGAGACCAACGCCAGAGGCACCGACTGCCATGGCCATGTCAAAATCGGCTGGTAACTCAACGTTGGCGTTCAAAGAAATAGAGGTGCCGTCGCGAGTAATCGTTGGCGTTTCACGATAGCCGACCAGATTTTCCTTTTCCTGCTCAAAGTTCGATTGGCGCTCGCGATAGTGAGCCAGGATTCTCTCGTCCGGTTCGCCAATCAGAACACCATCAAACCCATCAACGATAACTAACTCGTTTTCTCTGACGAAGTTTCGCACGCCGTGCACGCCGGCTACCCCTGGAATTGCCAAACTCCGCGCCAAAATAGACGTGTGAGATGTAGGCCCACCGGAGTCTGTAACAAAAGCAGCGATTTTATTGTGATCCATCAATACCGTATCTGCTGGCGACAGGTCATCGGCAATTAAAATCATGCCTTCGATCTGGCGTCCATCAATTTCGTGTTGAGGTGGCGCGTGGTTCAACAACACTCTTTGAATGCGGTTGATTACTTGATCGACATCGTCTTTACGCTCGCGCAAATAGGGATCTTCCATTTCCTGAAATGCGGCTACGAGTTCGTCGCGTTGTAACTTCAACGCCCATTCTGCATTACATGCGCGTTCTTTAATCGCTACCGCGGCACTATCCGTAAGCGCCGCGTCCTCAATCATCATCAAATGGACATCGATGAAAGCTGCCACATCGGCACTGGTGGCGGGCGGCAGGTGTGTGCGAACCCGACGCAATTGCGCGCGCGCCTCTCGCACAGCTTCGAACAGCCGGCGCACTTCGGATTCAATTTTGCTTGACTCAATTGCGTATTCCGTGACGATGATTTCATCGGCCGAGACAATATGCACGCGCCCAATCGCGTAACCGCGTGATACCGCTAAACCATGCAGTGAATAGGTCACTCCAGTTCCCCGAACCCATCTTCGAACATCGCTATCACCGCATTCATAGCATCCTGCTCGTCTTCGCCATCAATTTCCACGGTAAGGATGGAACCACGTGATGCCGCGAGCATCATCACCTTCATGATACTTTTCGCATTGGCCTCTTTGCTGTCTTTTATAAGCGTTATCTGGCTTGCGTAGCCCGCCGCAAGTTGCACCAATTTCGCTGCAGCGCGGGCATGTAGACCCAGCGCGTTAATCACTTCAATTTGTTTTGATTGCATGGGGATATGCTAATCCACCCACTGATCAAAATACATCAGCGAATTCGCTTACTCGGAAAAACTGTAGTTCGCGGGCGGGCTTAGTTGTCGCGGTGGACAACTAAGATGTTGTAGGTGTCGCTGAATTGCGCGGAAATTCTTTCTGCCACGTACACGGAGCGATGTTTACCGCCAGTACAACCAACAGCAACCGTGAGATAACTGCGATTTTCAGCGCTGAAGCGCGGAATCCATTTTTTCATCAATTCGCAGATATCGCTAATCATCGCTTCGACCAATTCATCGCCGCTTAGAAAATCTTTAATTTGCTGATCTCTACCAGTGTATTCACGCAAATTAGCATGCCAATAAGGATTCGGCAGACAACGTAAATCGAAAACAAAGTCCGCGTCTGGTGGCACACCATTTTTGAAGCCAAACGAGGACACCTGCAAAGACAGCTGGTTGGAATCACGCCGGGCGAGCCTATCATTCACGATTTGGCGAAATTGGTGAACGTTAGAGTGACTCGTATCAAGTCGTAAATCGGCCCTTTCGGAAAGGGCCTGCATCAAAATGCGTTCCTGCTTAATCGCGTGATGAAGTGCTTGATCACCTGAGGACAAGGGATGACGTCGTCGGGTTTCGCTGAACCGATTGATTAGCGTTTGATCGTTCGCTTCGATGAACACCAGCTCCACATCTAAGTTCATCGCGCCGAGGCCGTTGAGGATCCCCGGAAACTGCGACAGATCTGATGCCGGATTACGCGCGTCCACACCAACCGCTACGTTCGCATAATGGGGAGAATCGCCGCTTGCGACAAAATGCGCGAAATCTTCTAGAAAGCCTGCTGGTAAATTATCGACGCAGTAAAACGCGGCGTCCTCCAACGCGCGCAGAGCCACCGATTTCCCACCACCTGATAAACCCGAAACGATGACAAAACGTCTTGGGCTCATTTGACCGTCGGTTCGGCAACAAGCAACGCATGGATTTTCTCAGCGGATCCCTCCTTGCGTAATTGCGATACTAACTCGAGATCGCTAAACAATGCCGCCAAGTGAGACAGCGTTTCTAAGTGTTTTTCGTTGGTATTCGCGGGCACAAATAGCGCGAAGAATAAATCTACGGGTTCGCCATCGATCGAATCAAATTCAACACCGCTATCGACCCGCATAAACGCGCCGACCATTGATTTGAGATGCGTAATGCGGCCATGAGGAATCGCGATACCTTGGCCTAGAGCGGTGCTGCCGAGGCGCTCGCGTTCAACCAGGCTATCAAAGGCCTGCGCTGGTGTGAGTTCTGGGACGCCGTGGCTTGCACCTCGAGCAAGTTGCTCCAAGGCAGCTTTTTTACTGGCAGAAACCACGTCGAGGGCGACGCGCGAGGGCGTCAGAATATCCGCGAGATTCACCGGGGTTTCTTAGTCGGTTGAGCCCAGCTGCTTGCCGATTCCGCCTTCACGACGGTGGTGATCTGTCAGTTTTTCTTTGTGTTTTCTAACCTGACGATCGAGCTTGTCCAGCATTGAATCTATCGCCGCATACATGTCTTCACTTTCACTTTCCGCATGAATCGTGTTGCCGCTAACGTGTACTGTCGTTTCCGCTTTGTTAACAAGTTTGTTAACGTCTAGTACGACGTGGGCATCTATCACCTGATCGAAGTGACGTTCGATACGATCCATCTTAGAGGTAATATAATTTTTGAGGGAATCGGTCACTTCGATGTGATGGCCTGAAATGTTTACTTGCATTAAACGCCTCGGGTCAATGAATTATGTGTTGGCCTTGAGAATGGGCCCGGATAGATCGCATCCAGCCGCTCATCTCAGATTAGGTTAGATGATAGTCTTTTCGTTCGAAACTTGTCCATGGTCGGCTGGAGAACATCGAGTCTCCTCATCGGCTCAGGTCACGCCAAGCGCTTGCGCTCGTTGGACGGCGGAATATGCATCGCTTCGCGATATTTGGCGACCGTTCGGCGCGCAACTTTAATGCCTTGATCGGACAACAAGTTAGCAATTTTACTGTCGCTCAACGGTTTTTTGTTATTTTCGGCCAAGATCAGTTTTTTGATTACCGCCCGAATCGCAGTGGAAGATGCCTCTCCACCCAATGTAGTACTAACATGGCTTGAAAAGAAATATTTAAGCTCGTAAATACCGCGCGGGGTATGTAAATATTTTCGAGTCGTGACCCGGGAAATGGTCGACTCATGCATACCTAAGGCCTCCGCAATATCGTGCAGCACCAGAGGTTTCAT